>JAJYAF010000382.1 GCA_021779655.1 Pseudomonadota bacterium | reverse complement strand
AAAACCAATCACGCGCTAGAGGCGCAGTGTTTCGCCTATCTGGCGGTGCGCTCGCTCAAGGGCCTGCCGCTCTCGCTGCCCGGCACCACCGGCGTTGCCCGCCCGCTCACCGGCGGGCGGCTTCAGAAGGTTATTTTATAGAGCCGCCAGCCCTGCGCGTTGCTGCCCACAAATTGCAACCAAGGGGGCGGATTGCCTGCTTCCATCGCGTCCCATAACGTGACCGGCGCCAGATCCGCGACCGGTAGGTAACGCGCCGCGCTGGGGCAGAACAGCACGAACCGCGCCCCGCTCGCCAGCACCGCCGGCGGCACCCGCGTGCCAGGCGTTGCGCGCCAGGCCGCACGGTCACGCAGATAACCCCGCAGGCCATGTTGATACAGCGAGCCGACGGTTTCTACTTTCGTGCGGTACAGTAATTCGGGCGAATCCCCCGCCTGGGCCAGCACCACCTGCCCGGCCGCCGGAACCAGCAAGGGCGCGATTTCACGCAGGTTGCACGAGGGATAATGTGTCCCGGCCGCCCCCGGTGAGGGCTTGTTCAGCCCAGCCGCCGCCACGGGCACCAGCAGCACGGCCAGCAACACCCCCAGGCGCGAGAGCATCGCCACCATCGGCCGCGCATCAAATCGCAGGCTCACCTCGCTCAACGCCAAGGGCAGCAGCACCGCCGCCGCCGCGGGCGCGAATTCCGTGAACAGCATGAACTGAACGCCAAGGGCCAACGCCACGCCCGTGCACGCCGCGATATAGAGCCATAGCCAACGCGCCCGTCCCGCCGCGCGCCATAGCGCATAGCCCAGCGCCAGCGCGCCGGGCCCCAGATACACCAGCAGATCCCACCCGCGCACGGGCTGTAATTCCTCCATCAATCCAAAAAACTTACGCGCATCCGCCGGGGGCATGATGCCATACGGCCCCATCGCCACCTTCGGGAACATCGCCACCCAGCCCGCCACCGCCAGCACCATCAGCGCCACCCCCAGCGGACGTGCGTGTTTTGGCCGCCAGCGCGTCTCCAGCAGCCACAGCCCGCCCGCGCCCGCCAGCAGCAACATGCCCAGCACCACGTAAACCAGCGAGAGACGGTCAATCTCGGGCACGCCCCAGCCGCCCTGGGGCGGATCGATCATCAACGCGATACTCAACACATCGAAAAATCCGGCCGCGCAGGCGGTGATCGTCTTGCCAAGGGGCGCATACAGCCAGCGCAGCAGCAGCGCCGCGAACGCCATCAGCACAAAGGGCATGGTCTCAGGTGTCAGCCAGATGGCGAAACCGCCGCTCACCCCGGCGAGCAGCCCGTAGGTGACATTATCCTGCCAGGCGCGCGCCACGCAGCCCACCGTCAGCACGATCATCACCAGCAGCAGAATGTGATAATGCACGACCCCCGGGACCGCGAAGGCCTGCAGCCCCGGCAGCAGCGCCGCCGCCACGGCCGCCGCCCAGATGAAGCGCCGCGCGGCGAAGGGCTCCGCCACCCAAGCGCAGGCCGCCCCCAGCGCGCCAACCCCCAGCGGCCCCAGCGCCACCCCGGCCACATACAGCGCCCGGTGCCAGCCGAGAAACGGCGCAAAGGGCGCGGCCAGCAGCCACAGCACCATATCCAGCAGGCGCGACCACTCCACCATCACCCCGGCGCCAGAATCATCGCGCGCCACCCTGATCACCAGATGCCCGGCGCGGATGCCATCCTCCAGCCGCAGCAGCCGCATGTAGCTGTCAGGGTCGTTCAAACTGCCCGCGAGCACGCCGGGCCACTGATGCGCCCCGGCCAGGATGTTGAGGGCGGCGGCCAGGAGAAAGAGCAGCGGATACATCATCCCGCATGCGCCCTGAAACCGCCGACGCCGCGTTCGATCTCGGTGACATGGCGGGGCCGCAGACCGCTGGCATCCGTCAGCCCGCAGGAATGCGCGATCATCTCCACCTCCTCGATCAGCCGTCCGGCATAGCGGCTCACCCGCACCGCCTTGTCCGCCGGGTCCAGCCCCGCGATCAACCGCGGGTCCGCGGCGGTCACCCCGGTCGGGCAGCGCCCGGAGCCGCATTTCATCGCCTGGATGCAGCCGAGCGAGAACATGAAGCCCCGCGCGGAGGAAACGAAATCCGCCCCCATGCACAGCGCCCAGGCCACCTTGTCCGGCGTTATCAACTTACCCGCCGCGATGATGCGTATCCGCCCGGTCAGCCCGTGTTCATCGCGCAGCGCCACCGCATAGGGCAGCGCCTGGGTGATCGGCAGCCCCATATAGTCGGCCAGCGGCTCCGGCGCCGCGCCGGTGCCGCCCTCGCCGCCGTCCACCTGAATATAATCGGGGCAATGCTCCGGGTTCTCCACACAGTCACCGAACCATTCATCGAGAAAGCGCGGATCGCCAACGACGAACTTAACCCCCACCGGCTTGCCGGTGATCCCCCGCACCCGGGCGATGAACGCGCCCAGCTCGGCGATGTTGGCGATGTCACGATGGCGGTTGGGGGAGATGCTGTCGCGCCCTTCGGGAATACCGCGAATCGCGGCGATTTCCGCCGTCACCTTGCCGCCCGGCAGCACGCCGCCCTTGCCCGGCTTGGCCCCCTGCGCCAGCTTCACCTCGAACATCTTCACCTGCGGTATCGCCGCGATCTCGCGCAGCCGCGCCTCGGAAAGTTCGCCGTTGGCATCACGCACCCCATATTTGGCGGTGCCGATCTGCATGATGATATCCGCCCCGCCCTCCAGATGGAATTTCGAGAGCCCGCCCTCGCCGGTGCTCATCCACACGCCCGCGAGCTTCGCCCCGCGCGAGAGCGCGCTCACCGCCGCATGGCTCAGCGCGCCATAGCTCATGCCCGAGATGTTGAAAAAATGCTGCCCCATGTAAGGCTGCGCGCACGCCCCCGGGCCGCTGGCGATGCCGATCAGCTTGCCGGGGAAATGCAGCTTCTCCTCATCGAGCACCGGAAACGCGGCATTGCGGAACACAAAACTCGGCACATTCTCCGAGCCGAAGCTCACCAGATTGGAAACCCCTTTCGCCGAGCGGTACACCCAGCTGCGCTCCAGCCGGTTGAACGGCCGCTCCGCCCAGTCGGGCAGATACTGGTACTGGCGCATGTATTCGCCCCAGGTCTCGGCGAAATAGCGAAAATGCCCGATAACGGGAAAATTACGCAGCACCGTGTGCTTTTGCTGATGCGTGTCGCGCCAATAGACCGCCGCCAGCCCCGCCGCGGCCCCGGCCGCCAATATCCCCAGAACCATACAAGCGCTCCCCGGCTTTTTACCTGAGCGTCATAGCCTTGAATCGCACGCATGTCTCTGTTCCGGCACGATCTGGCATCCGAACCCGCTTGGGCTTATGATTACGCATGGCAAAAGATAAGAGCTACGACAAAACCCTGCACCACCTGCA
>JAJYAF010000381.1 GCA_021779655.1 Pseudomonadota bacterium | reverse complement strand
CACCAATGTTGAGCCTCGACAATGTGGACATCGGCTACGACGGCAAGGCAGTGCTCAAAGGCGTCTCCCTGCGTATCGACATGGAAGACCGCATCGCCCTGCTCGGCACCAACGGCAACGGCAAATCCACGCTGGCCAAATTGCTGGCCGGGCGGCTGGAGCCCCTGCACGGCCGCCAGTTCCGCAACGGCAACCTGCGCGTCGGCTACTTCGCCCAGCACCAGGAGGAAGACCTGGTGATGACCGAAACGCCCTATGAGCATCTCTCCCGCGCATTGTCCAAGGCAACGCCGCCGCAGGTCCGCGCCCAGGCGGCCCGCTTCGGGCTTGATGCCGACCGCGTGAACACCAAGGTTGGCGCCATGTCCGGCGGCGAGAAGGCCCGCCTGCTGCTGGCGCTCGCCACCCGCGATGCCCCGCATCTGCTCATCCTCGATGAACCCACCAACCATCTCGACATTGACGCCCGCGACGCCCTGGTGCGCGCCCTGGCTGATTTCGAGGGCGCGGTGGTGCTGATCTCGCATGACCCCTACCTCGTGGACCTCGTGGCAGACCGGCTGCTGCTGGTGGCCAACGGCAAAGTCACGGCGCTGGAAGGCGACCTCGCCGCGTATGCCGCCAGCGTCACCGAGGGCAGCGCCAGCAGCGGCGGCGGCTCGCGTGACAATTCACGCAAGAACGTCCGCGCCGAGGGCAAGAAGGAACGCGCCGAAGCCCGCGGCAAAACCGCGCCGCTGCGCCAGGCGGTCAAGGATGCCGAACTGCGCCTCGCCAAGCTCACCGCGGAGAAGGACCTGCTGGAAAAAAAGCTCGCCGACCCTGGCATGTACGCCGCCGGCAAGGCCAAGGACCTCGCCTACATCAACCAGCGCATCGCCGCCATCAAGCGCGAGACGGACACAGCCGAACAAGCCTGGCTGGAAGCTTCCGCCGCGCTGGAATCGGCAATTTAGAGCCTGCTGATTTAGCCGTGAGATCGTATTTAGAATGAGATCGCTTCAGGCCCGCTCATCTTGAGCAGCCTAAAGCGTGATCGCACCTGAAGCGATCCGCCGCTAGAAACGCCCCGCCCACGCCAGCGCCTCGGCGTGCACGCGGTTAAATGCATCCATATCCGAAAACCCCAGCCGCGCCATCAGCGCCGGCGTCTCCTCATATCCGCAATTTTCGCTCGCCTCGATCAACCGCAGCATCGCCCCCAGCTGTCCCTCACGCGCCAGCAAGGCCCGTTGTATCGCGGCATCCAGGTTCAGCGAGGCCAAAATCTCCCCAAGCGGCTGCTGAAACAGCGCATCCACCAGGCTCAGCATCCCGGTCATGAAAGCCTGGCTGCGCAGCGCACCGCAGCCGGTCAGGTCCGCCAGCCCCTCCATCATCCGCCCGCGTATCGCCGCTGTCTGCAACAGCGGATTCACCGTAACACCGGCATCGTTCTGCCGCGCGAACATCATGATCTGCACCATCCGGTTCATCTGAATCCGGCCCAGCCTGGCAATCGCCGCGCGCACGCTGGAAATTTTATGCGAGAGATTGAACGCCGCCGAATTGGCGATCTTCAGAAGGTGCACCATCAGATCAGGCGCCTGCTTCAACGCCTGTTCAATCTCCTCGATCTCGGCATCCTTCGCGATCAACCCAAGCAGGTTCAACAGCGCCAGCGCCGAAGGCTGCACTGTCCGGCCTGTCAGCATCACCGGACGGGCGAAGAAAAACCCCTGAAACAAATCAAAATCCAGACCGTGGCAGAATTCATGCTGCTCGGTGGTGTCAATTTTTTCCGCCAGCAAGGTAAGCTCAAAAGGCTTGAGCATCCCCACTAAAGCGGCAATCCGCTCCGGCGCCATCCCCAACACGTCGAGCTTCACCACATCAATCAACGGCAAAAAATTCTGATGCGCCACAGTCAGCTCGGTCACATCGTCCAAAGCCAGCGCATAACCAAGGTTTTTCAACTCCTGGCAGCGCGCGGCCACGCGCGGGGTCAAGGGCACGGTCTCCAGAATTTCAAGAACCACCTTGTCGCGCGGCAGCAGCTCTATGCTCTCGCTCATCAGCAGTTCTTCCGACAGATTGATGAATCCGCGCTTGCCGCCAAGCGCTGCATCCATGCCAAGCCCCGCGAACAAATACTGAATCACCGCCGCGCTGGCCGCCACATCATCGCTGATTACCGCGGTATTGGCCGCCGAGGAGCGGAACAAAAACTCATAAGCGACCAATTCATTGTCTCGTCCGACGATCGGCTGCCGCCCCAGAAAAAATTGATCACCGATCATGCCCAGCTATACTTCTCATACAATCGTTTTTTATAATGCGCTGCCCATCTACTCCGTTGCGCCGCTTCGCGGCCGAACCGCCGGCGCATGGGGGCAGATCACTCCACTCCTTAGAACGTAATCCTTAATCGGGCATAAATGTAACAAGTATATCCAGGGCACAGCCCCTCACCCCAGCGGATTAATCCCCATCGCCGCCAGCCCCGCCCAGGCGGTGGTGCTCAACGCCGGGCGGCGGAAATAATCGAACGCCTGTTCCGGCACGCCCTTTTGCAGGCTCGGGCCAGTGGTCAGCCCGGTGGAAAGCTCCGGGGCGACGGTGGCATACACATACCCCTGCGGCGAAACATTGCGTGCCAGCGTCGCAAAAAATGCCGCCGCCAGCGGATCGTGCATCTGGCGCAACGCCAGCGCGGCAAACGCCGTGCCTTCCAGCCAGATGCTGGCGCTGGCATCGGAAAACCCGATCCCCGCGCCGCGCTGCAATGCCTTGATCGCCGTCAGCGCGGACTCTGGCGGGGCCAACCCCGCCAGATACGGCCAGATACCCGCATCCGCCGCGCATAGATGATTAACAGCACCATCCGGCGCCGTCCCGGCATCAAAACGTTCCACCCCGGCATCCCACATCGAGGTTACGAATTTTTTCGCCTGCGCGGCATCCTCGGCGCGGCCAAGCTTGCGAAAGGCCACATATAAATCCGTATTCTGCTCGGTGCTCTGCCAGGTCAGTTTCAGCGGGGCCGGTTCAAAACCATAAAACCCGCCGTAATAGCCCGCAGCGGCACGCAACCGGTCATCGAGAAAATTTCCCGCCGCATCGGCTGGCGCGCGCATCCCCAGCGCCGCCCACAGCAGCATCGCCCAGGCAATCGGCCCACTCTGGCTGCCGATCTGATACGGGTCTTCCGCCCAGTGTCCGGCCTTGGCGTCCCACCAGCCGGGCAGCTTCGCCGGCGCTGCCACCGCCCCGGCCATATAGGCATTGCGTAACCGGCCATCCTTATAAAACCGGTCATGCGCCTGGGCGATCTCCAGCGCCGCGCCAATCCGCCGCGCCTCGGCCTCATGCCCCGCGGCCAGCAGCAACAGCCCGGCCAGGGCATTGTCGTACACATAGGCGGCG
>JAJYAF010000380.1 GCA_021779655.1 Pseudomonadota bacterium | reverse complement strand
ACGCGCGCCCCTGGCGACCGCCGACGCGCCATGGCTTCTGCTTCCGGCATCCGGGGGCGGAGCCGCTGGACTTGCTGCTGGCCGATCGCGATGCCGCGAGCTGGACCGACGGGGTGGAGACCGTGGCCGATCTCTCCAGCGCCTACGGCATTTCGCTCTGCCTGCGGCTGCTGGCCCTGGTGGCGCTGATGGCCAGCGCCGCCTGGCTGCGGCCCTGGTTCAGCCTGGGCGGGGGCGGCATCGCGATTCACCCGACCCTGCTCCGCGCCGCCGCGCTGGCGCCATTGACGCCGACCGGTGCTTTCGCCGAAACCAGCCTGCGGGCGTTGTTGCCGGATGGATGAGTGAGGCCCCGCCCGCCGGGGAAGAACGAGTTTGAATGAATTCGAAATGATTTGGCGTCGACTTCACGCCGCCGCCGCCGCGATTCTGGCCGCCGGCATGGTTGCCGGCTGCGCCGCCTCGCCGCCACCGAGCCAGGCCGAGCAGGCGGAGCTTGCCGCGTGCACCCAGCAGGCGGACACGGTTTACGCGCGGAGCAACCTGAATGCCCTTGGCCGGACCTCGCAGAATGGCTTGTATATGGCACCGATGCCCAACCGCGTTTTCGACGCGCAGCGCATGGGCACGCTGAATGCGCGGAACAACCAGATCAGGGCCTGCATGGAGAACGGCAATCCGGGCGCCGGCGCGCCTCAGCCGGCCTTGCTTCCGGCCCCGCAAATCACCGGCAATCCCTGACACCCGAGAATGAAGGAATGGAGACAAGCTTATGAGCCGTATCATCCGCACCGAACCCAGCCCGATTACTTCCCGGGCCGTCGAATATCATGGCTTCGTGTATCTCCAGGGCCTGGTGCCCTTGGATAAGTCGAAGGATATCACCGGACAGACAAAGGACGTGCTGGCGCAGATCGACGCGTTGCTGGAAAGCCACGGCACCGACAACACCCGGCTGCTTCAGGCGCATATCTGGCTCAAGAATATCACAGACCGCGACGCCATGAATGCGGTGTGGACGGCTTGGCTGCCGCCCGGCTGCGCGCCCGCGCGGGCCTGCGTACAGGCGGTGCTGGCACACCCGGACTGGCTGGTGGAGATCATGGTGACGGCCTGCCGGTGAGTGCCCGGCGCTTATCCTTACGTTTAGTTTTTCTTTACTAATTATTTGATTTATTTACTAATTTCGGCCCCGTTTCATGGGACGATTCGCCCTTTGCCGGCCGTGCAACGGGAGTGGATTCCGGGCCCGCAACTCTGCCGATAGGAAATTCGTCTTAAAAATTCCACCCGTCAAAGAGCGCGGATAACGAATTTTCCACGATGTTGTAATTTTACATCATTTTCTGTTGCGAAAATCGCATTCCACCCTTAGCTGCCGGACATAGCACGGACTGCGGGGGCGATCTGGGTATGGGTCTAGGCGATGAAGCCGGCGCTAAAAAGCCCGGCGTTTGGATGGCTTGGAAAAAAGCGGGTTTTGCGTATCTGACGGTTCTGAGCGCCCTGCTATGCGCCGGCACTCCGGCCGCGCGGGCGGAGACCGGGCACCATGCCGCCCGGCATAGTCTCACCCGGCGCCACGAGATTCGGGTTTCCGACGGCCATGCCGGTTATCATCATAGGCTGGCGTATCATGGCCACACTCGTTTGGCGCCTGCCGGGATTCACCGTCCGCTCCGCTATGCCAGCGGACACCGCCGTTATCTCCATTACGCCGGCGCGGTTTACCGGCATTCCCGCCTGCAATGCGTTCCCTATGCGCGGGAAATTTCGCATATCCAGCTTTCGGGCGATGCGTTTCTGTGGTGGGCGGAAGCGGCCGGGCGCTATGCGCGCGGCAATTCCCCGGTTGAAGGGGCGGTTCTCAATTTCCGCTCGGTCCGCCGCATGCCGCTCGGGCACGTTGCCGTGGTCACCGCCGTGCTGGACAGCCGCACCATCCTCGTCACCCAGGCCAACTGGGTGCCCGGCACCATCACCAATGACGTGACCGTTCAGGACGTCTCCCCGGAGAACGACTGGTCGGAGGTCCAGGTGGAGCTTGGCGACAGCAGCCATTGGGGCGCGGCCTATCCCGCCTACGGGTTTATTTATAACCGGCCGGCTAGCAGCACCGTTATTGCCGGAAACGGGCAAGCCGATGAAGTCGCCGAGGCGCCGCAGCCCCGGTCCATCGCAACCGAGGCGCCCGACCGGAATTTGCAGTAGGCCGTTCGCCACGAAGTTCCGGCGGGGACGCCGGTTTTCGCGATCAGGCGGGGGTGACGCTTTGTGTGTAGAGCGTCTGGCCGGATTCATCGATCAACGCGAAATCCAGTTTCTCCGAGGAGAGCTTGCAGGCCATGAACCCATGGGCGCCGGAGACGAAGCCCGCGCGATCGGCGGCGCCGGGTCGATAGGTTTTTGAGCCCGCGCCGTTGGTGACATAGGTGATTCCGGCCAGCGTTACCGATTGCAGCGTGTGATCGTGGCCGTTGATGTAGATCGGCACGCGGTGGGCGCGCAGGATCGGGTCGATCCGGGAGATCATGTCCGGCTGGTCGTGCCCCTGGCCGGCGAGAGCCGTGTAGATCGGGTGGTGGCCGATAACGATTTTCCAGCGCGCCGTGGAGCGGCTCAGGGCCTGGTCCAGCCACGCCGCCTGCCGCGCCGGGTCCTGACCGGAAATGTCGGTCGAGGTGCCGAGATAATAGCGGATGAAGGGCGAGGTATCGAGGTAGAAGAATTCCGCCGAACCGCCATCCGGCAGGGCCTCGACGAGGCTGTAATAGCGTTCCGGCAGCCGCCAGCGGGGGCTGAGATGGGAATAATCGAGCTGCGCCTGGACATTGCCGCGATAATCGTGATTGCCGAGGATGACCCGCCAGGGCGATTGCAGGGCGGCGCCGGTGTAGATGCGCTCGAACGAGGTTTGCCAGTAGGGATCGTCCAGCCCGGTGACGCCGTCCTCGTAAAAATTGTCGCCGAGCGAAACCGTGAAGCGGCTGCCGATCGCGGCGGCGGTCTGCCCCATCTGGTTGGCGACGGCAAGCTGGTGATCCCATCCATGCCGGCCCCAATCGCCGATCAGCACGAAATTGAGCGTTGGCGCCGCGGCCGCGGCGGGCAGCGCGGGCAGAGCGGAACCGGCGGCGAGCGTGACGGTTCGGGTGATCAGGGCGCGGCGGGTCAGGGTCATCGGCGGGTCCCTCGGTTGGCTTGGGTGCCATAGCACGGGTTTCGCGCCTGGCGAATGCGCGCGCCGGGCCTGTTTTGAAAAACCGCCGTGGCGCAATTTACTTGCCTGTGATACCAATCCGCGAAAACGCGGATTGGTATGCGCGCGGGGTTGGCGGGGCGGCCGCGCGCGGAATCAAAGCCTTATACCAGCCCGCCACCTGTCTGATAGAGTCAATGAATTGGCGG
>JAJYAF010000379.1 GCA_021779655.1 Pseudomonadota bacterium | reverse complement strand
GCCTGGCTCAGGCACGTCCGGCGGTGCTGGAGAGCATCGCCGGGTCGATCCGCAGCTTGGCCAGCGCCCGTTGCCATTTCGTGGCGTGCTCGGCATCGAACACGATCTGCTCGTCGGCCGGAACGTTCAGCCAGCTGTTCTGCAAAATCTCGGCGTCCAGCTGACCGGGTCCCCACCCGGAATAGCCCAGTGCCAGAACCCCTTGCCGCGGCCCGCCGCCTTCGGCGATCGCCTTCAGGATGTCCAGGCTTGCCGTCAACGCGTGAGCGGCATCCACCTGCAAGCTGCCATCGGTAACCCAGTCCGGCGTGTGCAACACGAAACCCCGATTGTCATCCACGGGGCCGCCCTTGGCCAAGCGGATCTCACGCTGGGGCGGCAGGGGCGTAATTCCAAGCTGGCCGAGGAGTTCCTAGAAACGCGGCTTGGCCAGCGGCTGGTTCAGCACGATTCCCATGGCGCCATCCGGCGTGTGCGCGCAAATAAAGATCACCGCCTGGCTGAACCGCGAATCCAACATCGTTGGCATGGCGATCAGGAGCTGCCCGGTGAGCGAACCGTCCTCGAACCCTTGGCCGCCAGGAATTACTTGAACCATGCCATAAATCTGTGGCAGCGAGCCTTTGTGCGCAAGGGCGGGGCAAGGACAATCTTAACCTTGCAACCGGCCTGCGCTACCATGGGCACACCGGCCAAATCCGGCATAGGGGGAGCAATGATCAAACAGGGCGACAGGATTCCCGCACACAAGCTGATGGCGGCCACACCCGAAGGCCCGCGCGAGGTCGATACGGCGGAGCTGTTCAGCACCGGCAAGACTGTTCTGTTCGCCGTGCCCGGCGCCTTCACCCCGACCTGCAGCGGCAAGCACCTGCCCGGTTTCATCCAGCATGCCGCTGAAATCAAGGCCAAGGGCGTGGACAGGATTTTCTGCCTTTCGGTCAACGACGTTTATGTAATGGATGCCTGGCGGAAGGATCAGAGGGCCGGCGATGCCGTGAGCCTGCTGGCGGACGGCTCGGCCGCCTTCACGCGGGCGCTGGGCCTTGAGCTCGACCTCAGCGGCCGGGGCATGGGCATCCGCAGCCAGCGCTTCGCGCTCATCGCGGAAAACGGCATCGTTACCCATCTTTTCGTCGAGCAGCCGGGGGGCTTCGAGGTCAGCCGGGCGGAGGCGGTGCTGGAAGCGCTTTGATCGGCCGGGGGCAGTCCCCTTTCCCATTTCGGGCCTTTCCTTGACCGAGCGCGCGCGCCAGCGCCAGACGAACGGGTTGTGGCTCGCCTGCCTGGCCGCGCTCACGCTGCTGCGCCTGATCCTGGCGGGCACGCTGCCGGTGGCGCCGGATGAAGCCTATTACTGGCTTTGGTCCCGGCATTTGCAGGCGGGCTATTATGATCACCCGCCGATGGTGGCGTTCTTCATCCGCGCCGGCACGCTGATTTTCGGCCACACTGCCCTTGGCGTCCGGCTGCTCGGGCCGCTTTCCGCGGCCGCCGGCTCCTGGCTGCTATGGCGGGCGGCGGAGGATTTCTGGCCCGGCCGCCATGCCGGGCTGATCGCCGCCGGACTGTTCAATGCAACGCTTCTCGCTGGAACGGGCGCCGTTCTCATCACGCCCGATACCCCGCTGCTGCTGTTCTGGACCGCCGCATTGGCCATCCTCGGCCGGCTGCTTTCGGGGCGGGACCGGCGCTGGTGGCTCGGCCTGGGCGCGGCCGGCGGGGCGGCGCTGCTTTCCAAATATACCGGCGGGCTGCTGATAGCGGCCGTCGGGCTTTGGCTGCTCAGCAGCCGTGAAGGACGGCGACAGCTCGGATCGCCCTGGCCATGGGCCGGCCTTGCGCTCGCGGTGCTGATTTTCGCGCCGAACCTTGCATGGAATGCCACGCATGGCTGGGTAAGCTATATCAAACAGGGCAGCCGCATCGCCGCGTTCGCGCCCGCGCGCGCGTTGCGGTTTCTGGCCGAGCTGCTGCTGGGGCAAATCGGTCTCGCCACCCCGCTTGTCTTTGGCCTGATGGCGGCCGGCGTCTGGCGGATGGCCCGCTTGCACTCCCCGTCCGCGCAGGCGCTGCTGTGGATTACCCTGCTGCCCGCCGGCGTCTTCCTGGAGCACGGCATGTTCGACCGGGTCCAGGCCAACTGGCCGGCGATCATCTATCCCGGCGCCTGCATCGCCGCCAGCGGCCTGCCGGGCATTTTGCTCGCCCGCTGGCTTAAGCCGGCGCTCGGGCTTGGCTTCGCCATGACGCTGGGGGTTTATCTCCAAAGCATCGCGGCTGTATTTCCGCTACCGCCCGCGCGCGATCCCATCGCCCTGCAGCTCGCCGGATGGGAGCGTTTTTCCGTCATGCTCGGCGCCAGGCATGCCGCTTTCGTCACCGCCGACGATTACGCAACCGCCGCCGAACTCGCTTTCCATGCGTCCCGGGGAGAGACGGTCGCGGCATTCGGCCGGCGGTGGCGATATCTGGATCTGCCCGGCACGCAGCCGCTTGGCGGAAAGAGCGGCGTCCTCGTCACCCGCCGGGCCAATGCAGCCTGTCCCGCTCAGCTCGGTAGCCTGACCCGGCTTTCGCCGCACGGGCCGGTGATGCGCTATCGCCTGTGCCAGGTCCCGGCCATGCCGGATGGCAGGCTGCTGCCATAGCCATCGCTCCCGGCGGTACATGGCGGGATAGACGCCCGGGAGAAGATTTGATCCCAGGATCGCGCCGGGATCGAAAAAACATCCGAATGAACGGATTTACCGCGTCCGCGCGCCCAGGCGCTGCGGGACGGCTTTGAGCGAGCCCGCATCCCCGGTATCATCGACCCGATGCCGGGCATTCGTTCTCCACAGGTTCATTCCGATTCCATGATCGCCGTTCCAGGGCGGCCCGGCGCGCTGAACGTCTCGCCGGGGCGGATGGTCCGAAACGGGCAGCGCTTGGGCATGGTTATGTTGGAGCGTTGAGTTGATCCCTGATTTGCTGGAAATTGCGGCGCTGCGCGCGGCTTTCGCTCAAGGGCTGGCGCCGGAGGCGCTCATCGATGCGCTGTACGATCGCATCGCGGCCTACCCGGACACAGCGGTCTTCATCTCGCTGGTCCCACGGGAGGAAGCACGCGCCGCCGCGCGGCAAGTGGCGATGAGCCTTCCATTGGCCGGCATCCCTTATGTGGTGAAGGACAATATGGATGTCGCGGGAATTCCCACCACGGCCGGTTGCCCGCAATTTGCCTACGTACCGAGCACCGACGCCAAAGTGGTGGCCAGGCTGCGCGAGGCCGGCGCCCTTCTGCTTGGCAAGACCAACCTCGACCAATTCGCGACCGGGTTGAACGGAACCCGCTCTCCCTACGGCGCGCCACGTTCGGTGTTCAATTCCGCCTATATCTCTGGCGGCTCTTCCTCCGGCGTGGCTGGC
>JAJYAF010000378.1 GCA_021779655.1 Pseudomonadota bacterium | reverse complement strand
TGATCGAGGCGCTCGGCTGCGGCGCCGGCCAAAGCTTCAACCGCGCCAACCTGCGCTACGAGCGCATCATCATCATGACCGACGCCGACGTCGACGGCGCCCACATCGCCTCCCTGCTGATGACCTTCTTCTACCGCGAACTGCCCGAGCTGATCCGCCACGGCCATGTCTACCTCGCTCAACCGCCGCTCTATCGCATCGTGCAAGGTGCGCGGAGCATCTACGCGATGGATGACGCCGCCCGCGAAAAAATCATAAAAACCTTCAAGCCCGGCGCCAAACTGGAGGTCAGCCGCTTCAAGGGCCTGGGCGAAATGCCCCCGCAGGTGCTGAAGGAAACCACAATGGACCCAACAAAACGCACCCTGCTGCGTATTACCACACCGGCGGAATCACGCGCTGAAACCGCGGACATGGTGGAGAGCCTGATGGGCAAGCGCCCCGAGCTGCGCTTCGCCTTCATTCAGGAAAATGCAGGCACCGTCACCGATATCGACATTTAATCCGCCCTCGTCATGCCAGCGCCCGCTGGCATGACGCCTGCTTCGCAACAAAACGTAACCCGCCGCTCGCATTCATTGCAGATGCTACCTTGCCTAAATGAAAATGATTCGCATTCAGCCTGCCGCGGCGCACAAAAAAAGCGGCCCGATTCGCACGTGCCGCTTTTTTTAATTACTAATTTTTTATAAATTTCAGACCATCTTCTTCAGGCTCGGCGACGCCTTGAAGCGCACGGTCTTGCCAGCTTTCACCTTGATCTCTTCGCCGGTGCGCGGATTCACGCCCTTGCGCGCCTTGGTCTTGCGCACGGTGAACGTACCAAAGCTCGGCAGCGTGAACTTGCCGTTCTTCTTCATTTCCTTAACAATCGCATCGATCAGTTCAGCAGCGGTACGGTTCGCCGCAACCCCGGTAATTTCAGCAGAATTCTGAATAACTTCAGCAATAAATGCTTTCGACATGTTTCTCGCTTCTTTCCTGTTTCACAATCCTGGCCAGGCGTCGCCACCCAAACCGGTGCTTTAAAAAAATTTTAAAACGCTCGGGGCCCACACGACAAAGACCAGGCGCGTCGCCGAACAACTAGCCTTCGCCTATCATAAACGCCAGAGCATTCCCCGGCGGAACAAAAAATTTTTCTTCACTTTAAAGGGAAAATTTCACCTGAACGGGAAAATGGTGCCCAAGACCGGAATCGAACCAGTGACACTGCGATTTTCAGTCGCATGCTCTACCAACTGAGCTACTTGGGCACACAGCCGAGGGACTAAACCAACCTTCCCCCGGTTTCAACCCCGCTGGTGCTGTCACTGGGAATTGAACCCAGGACCTCTTCATTACCAATGAAGTGCTCTACCCCTGAGCTATGACAGCATACGCGGTGCCGCCCTATATCGCCGCATTGGCCATGACGCAACAGGGGCCTTGACGGTTTCTCCCCTCACGGCTTCAAGAAGTCCATGTCAGAGCCAAAAAACCCAACCAAGGCCGAGCTTGCCGCCGCCGCGCGGGCCCGCGCCAAGGCCGCGCGCGAGGCCGAGGCCCTGCGCGCCAACCTGCACCGGCGCAAGGCGCAAGCCCGCGCCGCAGCCGCCAAACCTGCCCAGACGGCAGAGGAGCCCACCAAATGCCCGTAATGCCCGACCACTGGATTCGCACCCAAGCCCTTGAAAACAAAATGATCTCCCCCTTCGTGGAGGAGCAAAAGCGCGATGGCGTGGTCTCCTATGGCCTCTCCTCCTATGGCTATGACGCCCGCTGTTCGGACCAGTTTAAAATTTTCACCAATGTCGATTCGGCCATTGTCGACCCTAAAAATTTCAACCCCAACAGCTTCGTGGACCGCACCGGCCCGGTCTGCATCATCCCGCCCAACAGCTTCGCGCTCACCCATACGGTCGAATATTTCCGCATCCCGCGCGATATTCTGGTCATCTGCCTGGGCAAATCCACCTATGCGCGCTGCGGCATCATCGTAAACGTCACCCCCTTGGAGCCCGAGTGGGAAGGCCAGGTGACCATCGAGATCTCCAACACCACCCCGCTGCCGGCCAAAATCTACGCCGGAGAGGGCATCTGCCAGTTCCTCTTTCTCCAGGGCTCCAGCCCCTGCGAGACCTCCTATGCCGATAAATCCGGCAAATACATGGGCCAGCGCGGCGTTTCGCTGCCACGCATGTAATCCCCCGCCTCGCATCAGGATATCATATCATGGACTCCATTCGCATCACCGGCGGCGTGCCCCTGCGCGGCACCATCGCCATCTCCGGCGCCAAAAACGCCGCCCTGCCGCTCATGACCTGCGGCCTGCTGACCGATGAGCGCCTCATCCTCTCCAACGTCGCCAAACTGGCCGATCTCGCCACCATGGCCGAGCTCCTGGCCCAGCACGGCATCGCGGTGGAACCCTCCGGGCGCACCCTCTCACTGGGCGGGCGCATCACCAACACCCTCGCGCCGTATGACATCGTGCGTAAAATGCGCGCCTCCATCCTCGTCCTCGGCCCCCTGCTGGCACGCCGGCGCGAGGCCCGCGTCTCCCTGCCCGGCGGCTGCGCCATCGGCACCCGCCCGGTGGATCTGCATTTGAAGGGGCTGGAGGCCATGGGCGCGGTCATCAAGCTGGATGCCGGCTATATCGAGGCCACCGCCCCCACCGGCCTGCACGGCGCGCAGATCGTCTTCCCCTTCGTCTCCGTCGGCGCCACTGAGAACCTCCTCATGGCCGCCGCCCTGGCCGATGGCACCACCACCCTGCAGAACGCCGCCCGCGAGCCCGAGATCATCGACCTCTGCGTCTGCCTCACCGCCATGGGCGCGCGCATTGAGGGCATCGGCACCGGCACATTAACGGTCCACGGCGTCAAATCCCTGCACGGCGCGCAGCACGCCATCCTGCCGGACCGTATCGAGACCGGCACTTACGCCTGCGCCGCCGCCATCACCGGCGGCAAGGTCTTCCTTGAAGGCGCGCGCGCGGCCGATCTCGGCGCCGTGCTCGCCAGCCTGCGCGAGGCCGGGGTCGTCATCACCGAGGAGCCAAACGGCTTCTGGGTGGAACGCGCCAACGGGCTGCACGGCGTCGATGTCGTCACCGAGCCCTTCCCCGGCTTCCCGACCGACATGCAGGCCCAGTTCATGGCCCTCATGGCCGTGGCCGAGGGCGCCTCGATGATCACCGAGACCATCTTCGAAAACCGCTTCATGCATGTCCCCGAACTCAACCGCATGGGCGCCAGGATCAACGCGCATGGCTCAGCGGCCATCATCCGCGGCGTCAAAAAACTCTCCGGCGCCCAGGTGATGGCGACAGATCTGCGCGCCTCCTTCTCCCTGGTCCTCGCCGCCCTGGCCGCCGAGGGCGAAACCACCATCTCGCGCGTCTACCACCTGGACCGCGGCTATGAAGCGGTGGAG
>JAJYAF010000377.1 GCA_021779655.1 Pseudomonadota bacterium | reverse complement strand
CAGCAAACGCGCCGGCACGGTGAAATCCTCGATCGGCCTGGGCGCGCTTCTCTGGGCGGGCATCGGCGACACGGTGCGGGTCTCGCTCTCCGCCGAGCCGGAGGAGGAGGTGCTGGTGGGCTGGGAGATTCTGAAATCCCTCGGCATCCGGCATCGCGGCGTGCGGATCATCTCCTGCCCGTCCTGCGCGCGCCAGGGTTTCAATGTCATCAAGACCGTGGAAACCCTGGAGCAGCGGCTTGCGCATATCAAAACGCCGGTCACGCTTTCGATCATCGGCTGCGTGGTGAACGGCCCGGGCGAGGCGCTGATGACCGATCTCGGCCTGACCGGCGGCGGCAATGGCCGGCACATGATCTATAGCGCCGGCCGAACCGACCATACGATCGACGGCGGCGAGATGGTGGACCATATCGTCGCGCTGGTGGAGAAAAAGGCCGCGGCGATCGAGGCGGAGAGCAGCGCCGCGAAGCAGGCCGCGCGATAGCCACGCGGCCGCCTTGATTTACCTGTACGGCTTGAAGCATTTTTTTCGAGAATGAAATGACCAATACGTTGCAGCCGGTTCGCGGCACGCGCGATCTCCTCGGCGAGGATGCCGCCCGGCATCTGCATGTCGTCGAGACCGCCAGGCGCATCGGCGCGCTGTACGGATTTTCCGAGTGGCAGACCCCGATTTTCGAGGACACCCGGGTTTTTTCCAGAACGCTTGGCGAAACCTCGGACGTGGTGACCAAGGAGATGTATTCCTTCACCGACCGGGGCGGCGATTCCATCACGCTGCGGCCGGAGGGAACGGCGGGAATCTGCCGCGCGCTGATCACCGCCGGGCTCACGCAAACACTGCCGCAGAAGGTTTTCTATGCCGGCCCGATGTTCCGCTACGAGCGCCCACAGAAAGGCCGCTACCGGCAGTTTCACCAGATCGGTATCGAACTGCTCGGACACGGCCTGCCGCTTGCCGATGCCGAAGTGATCGCCTGCGGCTGGGATGTCCTGCAAGCGCTGGGCGTTGCCGGGGACGTTGTCCTGAAAATCAACACCCTGGGCGATGCCCCTTCACGGCGCGATTACCGGGCGGCCCTGGTTGCGTATTTTTCCGGTCATGCCCAAGGCCTTTCGGCTGAGAGCAAGATCCGCCTTGAGAAGAACCCGTTGCGGATTCTGGATTCCAAGGACGCGGGAGACCGCGCGATCGTCGCGGGCGCGCCCAAGGCCGTTGCGCATCTTTCGCCGGAGGCCGGCGCGTTCTACGAAAGTTTGAAGCGCCAGTTGCGGCTTTTCGGCGTGCCCTTCGTCGAGGATGCCGGCATCGTGCGCGGACTCGATTACTACAACCATACCGCCTTCGAATTTGTCACGGACGCGCTCGGCGCGCAGGGAACGGTGATGGGCGGCGGCCGTTATGACGGGCTGGTCGCGCAGATGGGCGGCCCGAACGTTCCGGGCATCGGCTGGGCCGCGGGTATCGATCGCCTGGCCATGCTGCTTGAACGGCCTCCATCTCCCACCCCGCCGGTGGTTGTCATCGGCGCGGAACGCGCCATCGAGGTTGCGAAATATCTGCGCGCGCATGGCGTGAAAACCGAGATCGCCTTTTCCGGCAACCTCAGGAACGGACTGAAATTCGCGAACCGCGTCGCGGCCAGATGGGCGGTCATCGCCGATCCCGACCGGCTCCAGCTGAAAAACCTGGAAGATGGCGCGCAGGTGGAAACGGCGCTGGACGCGCTCATGTCCAGGCTCGCGCCATGAGTTTCGAACAGAAGCTCGACCGTATCCTCTCCCGCGCGGAGGAGCTGCGCTTCATGCTTTCCGGCGCGCTGGCGGGGGAGGCTTTCGTTAAGGCTTCGAAAGAGCTGGCCGAGCTGGAGCCGGTTGAAACCCGCGTTCAGGAATTGCGGCGCGCCGAGCAGGCCAGGGAGGAAGCGGTTGCGATGCTGGGCGATCCGGAGATGAAAACCCTGGCCGAGACGGAACTCGAATCGCTCAAGCTTGCCCTGCCGGAGCTTGAACGCGCGGTGCGGCTTGCGCTGCTGCCGAGGGATGAGATGGATGAGCGTTCCGCGATCCTTGAAATTCGCCCGGCCGCCGGCGGCGACGAGGCCGGGCTGTTCGCCGCCGAGCTTTTCGGCGCCTATCAGAAATACGCGCTGCGGCGGGGCTGGCGCTTCGAGGTCATGGAATACAATGAAAGCGAGCTTGGCGGCTTGAAGGAAGGAATTGCCGAGATCACCGGAAAATCCGTTTTCTCCAGGCTCAAGTTCGAATCCGGCGTGCATCGGGTGCAACGGGTTCCGGAAACCGAAACGCAAGGCCGCATTCATACCTCCACCGTCACCGTCGCGGTGCTGCCGGAGGTGGACGATGTGGACGTGGCGATCAATGAAGGCGATCTGCGGATCGACGTCTATCGCGCTTCGGGCGCCGGCGGACAGCATGTGAACAAGACCGAAAGCGCGGTTAGGATAACGCATCTGCCAACCGGCATCGTGGTGGCGATGCAGGAGGAACGCAGCCAGCACAAGAACCGCGCCAAGGCCATGAAGATTCTCCGCGCCCGGCTTTACGAGGCCGAGCGTTCCGCCCGGGCCGCCAACCGCGCCGCCGACCGCAAGGGCCAGGTTGGCACCGGCGACCGCTCGGAGCGCATCCGCACCTACAACTTTCCGCAGGGCCGCGTGACGGACCATCGCATCAACCTCACTCTGCATAAAATCGACCGGGTGATGCTGGGCGAAATGGATGAGATCATCGACGCGCTGATTGCCGAGGACCAGGCCGCCCGGCTTGCCGCCGACACATGAACCGTGACGAGGCCCTGAGCCACGCGGCCTCGCGGCTTAAGGCGGCCGGCATCGAGGAGGCGCGGCGCGAGGCGCGGCATATCGTTGCCGCCGCGCTGGGCGTGGACGCGGCGGGGCTGCTGCTTGCCGAGGAGGTGCCGGAGGCCGCCCTGGCGCCGCTTCTGGCCCGGCGGGAGCAGCGCGAGCCGCTCGCCTATATTCTGGGCCGGCGGGAGTTCTGGGGGCTTTCCTTCGAGGTCTCTCCGGCAACGCTCATTCCCCGTCCGGAAACCGAAACGCTTATCGAGGCGGCGCTGGAAGTCCTGCCGAATCGGGCCGGGGTGCGGCGCATTCTCGACCTTGGAACCGGGACCGGCTGCCTGCTGCTCGCGGCGTTGCGTGAATTTCCCGAGGCGTTCGGCATCGGGGTGGATATCGCGCCGCAAGCGGCGGCCCTTGCCGCCCGCAACGCCCGCAATCTTGGATTGCGGCACCGAAGCGCGTTCCTCACGGGCGACTGGTTCGCGCCGCTTGGAGGAAGGTTCGACCTTATATTCAGCAACCCGCCTTATATCCGGCAGGCCGAACTGCCGGCGCTGATGCCGGAGGTTGCCCGGTTCGAGCCGCCGGCCGCTTT
>JAJYAF010000376.1 GCA_021779655.1 Pseudomonadota bacterium | reverse complement strand
AGGCCGCGCCAGGGGCGAAACGAAGCGGCTCGGTCGCCAGCCGGCGAAGGTTCTCCGCGAGATCGATCCCTGGTCGGTCGATCGCGTCCGAAATACCCGCCGCCACATAGGCGCTCGGCTCCGGTTGCAGGAAGCCGTAGGAAAGCCCGGCCGTATGGCTCAGCAGATGGCGGATACGGATATCGCCGGGCGCGCCCTCGCCGGTGCGGGGCGTGAAGCCGGGCAGGAATCGCGTCACCGGGTCATCGAGATGCAGGCGTTCGGCTTCGATCAGCGCCAGCGCAGCGACAGAGACGATCGGCTTCGTCATACTGGCGAGGCGGAACGCCGTCTCCATCGTCATCGGCCGCCCGGCTTCACGATCGGCGAAGCCCACGGCCCTTGCATAAAACGGCCGGCCATCGTGGAAAATGAGGATCACTGCACCGACAAGGCGCTGTTCGGCCAACACGCGATCAAGCAACGCATCGATCGCGCGATGCGCGGGTTCATTCCTGGTCATCGGTTGGCCTCAAAAATCTGCGTTCTGGCGATCTGCGAAGTCACCAAAATTATCGGCGATAGAGAGAATTTCCGGCTCGGCGCGGAATAGCGCCTTCTGCTGGTCGGAAAGCAGCCGCCAGAGCACGCGGGCGAGATCCTCAAGATCCGCGATCCGCTGCGCCGTATCGGCGGTTTCGCCGTGGATTCGGGCCAGGTCAATATAGCTTTCGATCGAGTCCGGATCGAATCCATGAGCGCCCGGCTCGGTCAGGCTTCTGTGCACTTTGCCCCTCCCCTCTGCCGCGTTGGTGGGCTGCCCAGGCTAAGGCCTTGTGCGCGTTCCGCAAGGACCATTTCTGACTATCATATGTTCTAACACAGAACATTCGTGCATGTCAGCCGCGATACATCGTTATAGCGAATTATAAGCGTAATTCTGGACAAAACCACCGCCACCCCATATGGTGCAGCGCAACAACAGAGTTTAGGAGCTTCTTCCAATGGCCAGTTTTGCTCATATGAATGCCGACCGCACCGCCCAGGGCACTCTGCCCGGCGCCACCGATTTCCTCGGTATCGCAAGCGGTTTCCGGGGACTTCGCCTGATCATCCAGGCAATCGCCGATCATCGGGCCGAACGCCGCGAGCGCGTTGTGATGGCCCGCGAACTCGCGAGCTATTCCGATCATCAACTGGGTGAGATGGGCTTCAGCCGCGCCGATCTGCCGGCCATCGCCGCCGGCACCTATCGCCGGTAACAGCCGTCCCAGGCGGTTCAATCCAGACCAAGCCCGGACCCGGCTCCTCCGGGCTTGGTGCGCGTTCGCGCGATATGACGGCGCGGGGCCCAACCATCGGGCCGGGATTCAGGTTTTGCCTTGTTCGCCCAGAAGGCGGCGGATACGGGTCAGGATCGTCTGCGGATGGTATGGCTTGGCCTCCAGCGGCCCATCCTCGCAGAGATCGCCCGCGCAATCCGCTGCGCGCGCATTGCCCGATGTCAGCAGAATTTTCACGCCCGACTGATTCTGGCGCACCCAACGGGCTAGGCCGAAACCATCCATTTCCCCCGGCATCTGGATATCGCTGAACACGATATCGATTGCTTCGGATGATCGCAGTACGGTCAAAGCCTCCTCGGCATTGCCTGCCTCGATCACGCGATATCCGCATTCGCGCAGATAGTCAGAGATCACCATGCGCACCAGCACCTCGTCCTCGACGACCAGAATGGTCTGGGGCTTGGGTTGGGGATGAAGTTCAGCAGCCGGCATCGCGCATGAAGACTCCGCCTTGGGGAAGAAGGATTTGGGGGCATGCCCGGTTTCCGCAAGCCTGGATGACAAAGCGTTGAGCAGGAGCGGCGCTTCAATCCGTCTGGACGGCAAAGAATGTTATGTTATAACATTCTGATCTGCTTCAGAGGATCGCTATGTTTCCCTTACCGTTTTTGCGCTGTGCGCCTGCCTCGCTCGCCGCGTCACTCCTGCTACTGGCGGGCACGCATGGCCTGGCTGAGGCCGCGACGCCGATTTCGGCCATCGGAATCGAAAATCAATATGCCGATGTCATCGCCCAGATCGGCGCCCCTTACGTGGCGGCAAGCGCCATCATGAGCGATCCGAATACCGATCCACATAGTTTCGAGGTCAGCCCGCGTATCGAGGGCGATGTCGCGCGGGCTGATCTCATCGTGGAAAACGGCCTCGGCTATGATGGCTGGGCGGACAAGATGATCGCCGCCACGCCGCGGCCGGGGCGGATCATCATCAATGTGGGGAAGCTGCGGCATCTGCCGGACAGCACGCCAAACCCACATCTCTGGTACGATCCCACCACCATGCCGGCCGTAGCCCGCGCAGTCGCGGCCGCGCTGGGCAAGCTCGACCCGGCGCACGCGGCCTATTTCACAGGGAAGGCCGAAGCTTTCGACGCCTCACTCAAGCCCTGGTACGCGGCGCTCGCCGCGCTCCGCCAGGATTACCCGAATGCGCCGGTGGCGGTGACGGAGCCGGTGGGCGATTACATGCTGCAAGCGGCGGGCACCGATATCCTCACGCCTTTTGCACTGCAAGCCGCGATCATGAACGATACTGATCCCGCGCCCCAGGATGTCAGCAGTCAGAACCGGCTTCTTACCCAAGGCAAGGTGCGCGTTTTCGTTTACAACCAGCAGGTGACGGACCCGCTGACCAATTCCTTCCTCGCACTGGCCAATCAGCATGGCGTGCCTGTCGTCGGTGTCTATGAAACCATGCCGGCTCCCGGCTATCATTACCAAAGCTGGATGCTGGCGGAGGTGGCGGCGCTGCGCCGTGCTCTGGCGGATAAAGTCTCCACTGAAAGCCTGCTCAAACCAGCCGCGCCCTGATCTGCCCTCATGCTCTGGATGCCGATGACCGACTCCCCGGAAACGCTCGGCGTTTCGCACCTCAGCGTCTCGCTTGGCGGCCGGCCCGTGCTGCGGGAGGTGAGCTTCACGCTCGCGCCTGGCGCCTTCTGCGGCCTCATCGGCTCCAATGGCTCTGGCAAAACCACGCTTCTGCGCGCCATCCTCGGCCTTGTGCCGCCATCCTCCGGCGAAATCCGCTTCGCCGGGCGGCGTGGCCCGGCGCGCGGCTTCGTGGGCTATGTGCCGCAAAAGATCGGCTTCGAGACCGATTTGCCGCTGCGGGCGCGGGATGTGGTGGCGCTTGGCCTCGATGGCGGGCGCTTCGGCCTGCCGCTCCCCTCCCGCGCACGCGCGGCGCGGGTGGAAGCGATGCTGGAAGCGGTCGGCGCCCAGGGCTTCGCCGATCAGCGGATCAGTGACCTCTCCGGCGGCCAGCAACAGCGCATTCTCATCGCGCACGCCATGATCCGGCGGCCAAGGTTGCTACTGCTCGATGAGCCGCTGGCCAATCTCGATGTCCGCGCGGCGGCGGAAATCGTCGCTCTGCTG
>JAJYAF010000375.1 GCA_021779655.1 Pseudomonadota bacterium | reverse complement strand
GCCAACGTGACGATCATCGAGGCGCTCTGACCCGCCCTTCAGTGGCCTGTTTGGTGCGTTTCAAATCGAATAATTAAAAGCAGCCGGAGATACCCGCAGGGTCCTGCCGGCGCCAAGGGGCATCCGATCACGCGGTGAGGGGTTGTTAATGGCTTAAGCTGGCCTTCGGGCTTTTTGGGAGATGGTAATGCACGAGACTAAATCCTCGCTCGCGATCTTGCACCATTTGCGCTGGCTCGCCGCCTTGGCCGTCGCGATAATGCATCTCAGGCAAAACATGCTCCTGGACCACGCCCAGGTCCAGCACCCCGGCGTTTTAGGAAATTTTATCTATTTCATTGCGGCCTATGGCCATGCGGGGGTTGTGGTTTTCTTCGTTTTGAGCGGCTTTCTTGTGGGCGGCAAGGCGCTACGCCTGGTCACCACGCCCATGATCGAAACGGAATGGCTGCATTTTCTGATCGACCGGTTTACCCGGATTTTTATCGTTCTTTGGCCCGCTTTGGCGATCAGCGCGTGCGTTTTGTTCGGCTTGCGTTTCCTCGCTCCGCAAGCGCCGTTCATGACTCAGCCCCACTGGGGCTGGTCTATGTCCCATCCGCTGGTCGCTGATTTTTCCGCCGCTACCTGGATCTGCGGTGCCGTGATGCTGAACGGCCTGACCGCGCCAAATCTCACGATAAACGCGCCGCTTTGGTCGCTCGCCTATGAGTGGTTCTACTATATGGGCGCGCTTGGGCTCGTTCTCGCGGTGCGGCGGGTGTTTTCGCCGGCCGCCCTGGTGATTATTTTATATTCGTTTGGCCTATTCGTGCTCGGGTTGCTTTTCAGACCGAACATGATCGTACTGGGTCTGGTCTGGCTGATGGGTACGGGCGCGCGAGCGTTGTTCGACCAGAGGCGGTTTTCCGGGATGTGGATCCGAAATCTTTCCCTGGTCGCGTTACTGGGCGCTCTCTTCATGGATCGGTTCGTGACTGTTCCCGATCTGCTTTTGGGCCTGCTGGTTGCCATCGTCATTGCCAACCGGGATTGGTCGGGTTGGAACCTGGGGGCGGACTGGGGCGA
The DNA here is from genome assembly GCA_021779655.1 of Pseudomonadota bacterium. The sequence continues at coordinate 2,360 of JAJYAF010000375.1, read as the reverse complement.
AAAATTGGCTAATTTCTCTTATTCGCTGTACGTGATTCACTACCCGGTTTGTATCGCGGTCATGGGAGTCCTGTTCCGGATGGGGCTTCTGACCCATCGTCTCCCGATGACACTTAAAGGTGTCGGCATTGCTTTCGGCACCCTGGTGTTGGCCATTCTCACGGCCCGGGCGTTCGCGTTCGCGACCGAGGACAGAACCTCTCAGCTCCGGAACCTTATCTTCAGGCTGTTTCAGTTGCCCGTTAAAAGAAACGTGGCGTTGGCGGTTCCCGCTAAATGAGCGGCCCCGGTATTTCTAGGCTTTGGCCTTCCGTGGGGTGAACCCGAGCCACCGGAGCAATAGCGGCATCGTCACGCCTTGGATGATCACGGAAAACGCCACCATCCCGAAGGTTGCGATCAGAATCGGCTTCTTGAATGGAAACGAATCCGGCAATGCCAGGGCCAGCGCCATTGCCAGCGCGCCGCGCAGGCCGCCCCACCATAGCGCATGCTGCTCGGCAAGCGTTACCCGGCTCCCGCTCGATCTGAACAGCAGGCAAAGCGGGTAGACCGATACAGCGCGCGCGAGCAGCACCGCCAGAATCACCGCGAGCATCGCCATCGCGCCAAGCTCGCTGAAATGAACGCGTTCCACGGCAATGCCGATCAGCAGGAAGATAACCGAATTGACGATGAAGGCGATGAACTCCCACAGCGCCAGGATGAATTCCCGGCCCTGCGTCGTCAGCCGGCCGCGCGTTTCATCCGCCACCACGCCGATATTGCCGATCAGAAGCCCGGCGGTGATGGTCGCCAGCACGCCGGAGCCGTGAAAATGCTGGGCAAGCTGAAACGCGCCATAGGCAGTGATGGCGGTAATGGTGCTCTCCAGCAGATAGTCATCCGTATGCCCGGCCACGCCCAGGGCCAGCCCCGCGCATAACGCGCCGGCCAGAATCCCGCCGCCCACCGTCAGCAGAAAAGTTTCGGCGGCGCCCCCCGGCGTAACCCCCGCGCCTCCGGATTGTATCCAAAGCAGTGCGAGCGCGAACAATACGGCGGCGGCGCCGTCGTTGAACAGACTTTCGCTTTCAACCAGCAGGCGCAGCCGTCCCCCGATCGCGTTATCCTTGAACATCGCGATCACGGCCACCGGGTCGGTCGCGGCGATCAGGATGCCGAACATCACGGCCGGCGCCGTCGGCCAGCCAAGCATGGCCCGTACCGCCAGGGTGACGGTGCCCGCCGCGATCAGCGTACCTGGAACGGCCAGTGCCAGCACCGGCACCAGGTCCCGGCGCAATTCCCGCCACCGGATGTTGATCGCGGCTTCAAACAGCAGCGGCGGCAGCAGGAAATCGAAAACGAACTCATGGGTGAGCGCGATCTTTCCGGCCGGCCGGGTCAAGGCCAGCACCATGCCCACGGCCATCAGCCCCACGGTATAAGGCAGCCGGACCAGGCGCGCTCCCAGCGCCACCAGCACGGCGACGATGAGCAGCGCCAGCCCGCGATTGAGCAACAACTCCATCAGCCCGCGGCGCCTGGCGGGGCCAAAGATGAACGAAATCCCGGCATTGGGGTGGAATAGCAGTCTCCTGGCCGCGCGGCCATGCGCGATACGGCACGGCGCCTCCGGCACTGGCACCGGGGAGGCACTTATACCAGCCCGCCAATTAATTGACTCTTCGGTAGTGTCTCAGTTTGAAATTTCCGGAGCCGCTTTTTTGTAAGTGGCCGGGCGGTTCGGCTTTGCGGCACGAGCGTCGATCAGCTTCACCACGTCTTCCATGCTCCAAAGAGTGGTGCTCAAGCCAGCCGCCATAGCGGGCGAGCAGCGCAGCGTCTTATGCTGGCGGACGAAGTTGTACCAGACGGTATAGAGCGCCACCATGTCCGTGTGGCTCTCCACCTTCTTGGAGAAGCCGTTGGTCAGCCGGGTGAAGCGGCGCATCGCGTCAACCCGCCAGGAAGGCCACAATCAATTTGCTATCGGCATACAGAGCCGTCCAGGTCCACACATCGCCAGCGCCGTCCGGGGCAGCCTTGGCAGCCGCAACGTTCTTCTGCTTGGCGTAGCAGAAGCTCCAAATCTCATCGCATTGCACGCGCTTGGAACGGACGTTCCGCACCGTTTTGTTGTGGAGGGCTTCACAGGCCGCGCCAGCACCCGCCAGCAAATTCGCCACGGTGTTGATGCTCACATCCGCGATGCGCGACACAGACCGCATGGAGGAGCCCTCGCAGAGCATCGTGAGGATATTGGCGCGCTGGGCAATGCTGAGCTTGTTCATACTCATCTTGTATGAACTTTTATACTTAGCGTCAAGGATTTTCAATTACTTACACCCCTTTCCCCGGGTTCGTTAGCGTAAGTA
>JAJYAF010000374.1 GCA_021779655.1 Pseudomonadota bacterium | reverse complement strand
GAAGGGCTTGCCGATTTCCTCGGCCACCATCTTCTTGTATTCCTCCACCACTTCCTGCCAGTGCTCAGGCGAAAGCGCGGTATCCTCCATCACGTCCGCATCCAGCTTCGCGGCCTCGATGATCTCCTCGAACCGATGATGATCCACCCCCAGCACGACCGAGCCGTACATCTGGATGAAACGCCGGTAGCTGTCCCAGGCGAAGCGCGGATCGCCGGAGCCCTTGGCCAGCCCCTGCACCGTCTGGTCGTTGAGGCCGAGATTGAGCACCGTGTCCATCATGCCGGGCATGGAGACGCGCGCGCCGGAACGCACGGAAACCAGCAACGGTTTTTCCGCATCGCCGAACCCCCGCCCCACGGCGGTCTCGATCCGCTTCAATGCCGCATCCACCTGCGGCTTCAAATCCTCCGGATAGCGGCGATCATTGGCATAATAGGCCGTGCAAACCTCGGTGGTGATGGTGAAGCCCGGCGGCACCGGCAGCCCGATGCTCGCCATCTCCGCCAGGTTGGCGCCCTTGCCGCCAAGCAGGTTCCGCAGCGAGGCGTTGCCGTCGTTCACGCCGGCGCCGAAGTTATAAACCCATTTCGTCATGCCGAACCCTCACCCTTCGATCCTGGAGAAATCCGCTATCAGATGCATAGTATCGCGCAGCCTGGCGAGCAAACGCAGCCGGTTGCGCCGCAACCGCGCATCGGCGGCATTCACGGTGACTTTTTCGAAAAACGCATCCACCGGCCCGCGCAGCCGCGCCAGATACGCCATCGCCTCCGTGTAGTTCCCGGCGGCGTAATCGGCGGCAACGTCGCCGGTAGATAGCGCCCGCCGCAGCGCCTCCGCTTCGGCGGAGCCGAGGTCGGAATTGCCGTCGTCCGCGCCATGCGGGCCGTCCCTGGCTTCCTCGATACGCAGGATATTGGCGGCGCGGCGATAGGCCGCCAGCAGGTTCGCCCCGTCCGGCGTTGCCAGAAAGCCGGCAACCGCCTGCACCCGCTGCATCAGCCGGGTCAGATCATCGTCCGCCCCGGCACCCAGAACCGCGCCCAGAACCGCGTCCAGAACGTCGAAACGCTGCCCCTCGCCGCGCAGCTTCACGCGCAGCCGTTCGATGATGAAGGCAAATAATTCGCCCCCGCCACCCAGGTAAGGGGTGAGCGGCAGGCGCAGGCTGTTTTCCAGAACAATGCGAATCACCCCGAGCGCGGCGCGGCGCAGCCCGTAAGGGTCGCCGGAGCCGGTCGGCGTCTCGCCGATGCCAAAAAACGCCGTCAGCATGTCGAGCTTGTCGGCCAGTGCCACGCTCACCGGAACAATGCCGCACGGCACGGCGTCGTTGGGTCCCCGTGGCTGGTAATGGGTTTTTATCGCCTCGGCGATCAGCGCGGCATGCGGATCGGCCGCATCCGCCGCCGCGTAATAGCCGCCCATGATCCCTTGCAGTTCCGGAAACTCCCCCACCATGCCGGAGACCAGATCGGCCTTCGCCAGCAGCCCCGCGCGCTCCGCGATCTCGCTGGTTTGCGCATCGCCCGAGAGCGCCCGCGCGATGCGCGCCGCGAGTGCCGCGATCCGCCTTGCCCGCGCGCCCTGGGTGCCGATTTTCGCGTGGAAGACAATTTCATCCAGCTTCGGCAGCAGCTCTGCCAGCGGCGTTTTCAGGTCGCGTTCCCAGAAATGCCGGGCATCGGAAAGCCGCGCCCGCAGCACCCGCTCATTGCCGGCGACGATCGCGCAACCGCCGTCCCTTGCCGTGATATTGGCGATGAAACCGAAATACGGCGCGGGCCTTCCCGCGCCGTCGCGCAGCGCGAAATAGCGCTGGTTCATTTTCATCGAAAGCTCGCGCACCTCCGGCGGCAATTCCATGAATTGCGCGCCGATGCGGCCGATCAGCGGCACCGGCCATTCGACCAGCCCGGCAACCTCGTCCACCAGGGCATCGTCGCGCACAATGCCAAGGCCGAGCTTTTCCGCCGCCGCAGCCAGCCCCCCGGCGATCAAGCCGATCCGTTCGTCCCTGTCCGCGATAACATGGCGTGAGCGCAGCTTATCCTTCCAGTCTGCTGGCGAGGAAACCGCAAACGCCCCCGGTGCCATGAAGCGGTGGCCTTCCGTCTCGCGCCCGGCGGCAACCGGGCCCAGGGTGATCGGCACCACCTCGCCATCCAGCAGGCAGACCACGCGCCGCAAGGGCCGTATCCAGGTGAAATCCCCGCTCTGGCCCCAGCGCATGGATTTCGGCCAGGAGAAGCGTGCAAGCGCCCCCGCCAGGGTGGCGGCGATCAGGCTTGCGGCCGGCACCGGCGGGTCGTGGCGGCGCAGCCAGTAATAGCCGCCCTGGCTGACCAGCGCCTCGCGCGTGGCCTGATGCCTGGCCAGAAAGCCGTTGAGCGCCGCCTCCGGCGCCGGATCGCGCGGCCCGCGCGCCTCGGTCATGCCGCCGGGCTTCTCAGCCGCCACCTCCGCCGAAAAGGCGATCCGCCGCGGCCCGGAAAAGGTTCGGCTGTTACGCACCGAAAGCTCGGCCAGCGCCGCTTCGCAAATCCGCGCAAGCTCGGCCTCGCCGCCAGCCTGCATGCGCGCCGGAATTTCCTCTGAAAACAACTCCAGGAAAAACTCAGGCATCCTGCAAGCTCTCGCCTTCCGCCCAGGAGGCCGCGCCGTTCGAGAGGCTTTCGCCGGCAACCCAGGCCTCGGCGCAGGCTTTGGCCAGATTGCGGACCCGCCCGATATAGGCGGCACGTTCCGCAACGGAGACCACCCCGCGCGCATCCAGCAGGTTGAACAAATGGCTGGCCTTGATGCACTGGTCGTAGGCCGGCAGCGCCAGGCCGCGCGCCACCAGCGTCCCGCATTCCGCCTCGGCATCCGCGAAATGCCGCATCAGCATCGCCGTGTCGGCGAACTCGAAATTATAGGCGCTATACTCCCGCTCGGCGCGCAGAAATATATCGCCATAGGTGATGCCGGCGCCGTTGAAGTCGAGATCATAGACATTCTCGATACCCTGCACATACATCGCCAGGCGCTCCAGGCCGTAGGTCATCTCGAAGCTCGGGGCTTCCACGGCGATGCCGCCCACCTGCTGGAAATAGGTGAACTGCCCGACCTCCATCCCGTCGCACCACACTTCCCATCCCAGCCCCCAGGCGCCCAGCGTCGGGCTTTCCCAGTCGTCTTCCACGAAGCGGAAATCGTGGTTGGCGAGATCAAGCCCGATCTCCCGGTAGCTTTGCAGCAGCAGATCCTGCGCATCCGCGGGGCTTGGCTTATAGATCACCTGATACTGATAATAATGCTGCAGCCGGTTGGGGTTCTCGCCATACCGGCCATCAGAGGGCCGGCGCGAGGGCTGCACATAGGCCGCCCGCCACGGGCCTGGCCCCAGCGCCCGCAGCGTGGTGGCGGGATGAAACGTGCCGGCGCCC
>JAJYAF010000373.1 GCA_021779655.1 Pseudomonadota bacterium | reverse complement strand
TTACGGCGTGCATGTGTTGCCGGCCGAGTTCGTGGCGTTATCCATCGCAACCGTGCTCGGCGATATCGGAGCGGATGCCATCAAGATCGGCATGCTGGCGGAACCGGAGATCGCCGAGGCCGTGGCGCAGGCGCTGCGCGAGGCGATCCCGCTGGTCCTGGACCCGGTGCTGGTGGCGTCGTCGGGCGCGCAACTGCTCTCGCCGGCGGCGGTGGCGGTGCTCCGGGCGCGGCTCATCCCGCGCGCCAGCCTGGTGACCCCTAATTTACCGGAGGCGGCGGCGCTGACCGGGCTTGCCGTCGCAAGCGTGGCAGATGCCGAGACAGCGGGGCGCGCGCTTCTCGCCATGGGCGCGAAGGCCGTGCTGGTGAAGGGCGGCCATGGCGCAGGCGAGACGCTGACCGACGTGCTGGTGCAGCCCGAGCGGGTGGAGCGGTTCACCCACCGGCGTATCGCGGGCGTGGGCGGCCACGGCACCGGCTGCGCGCTGGCGGCTGGAATTGCCACCGGCCTTGGGCAAGGAATGCCGCTTGCCGCCGCCGTGGCGCGGGCCGAGCGCTATTTGCAAGCCGCGCTGGCGGCATCGCCCGGTCTTGGCAAGGGCGCGGGGCCGGTCTGGCATGGTGTGGCTCCGCCCGGGCATGGTGTGGCTCCGCCGGTTGGCGGTTGAACGCCTTGCGGAGGAAAACGGCCGGCTCATGTCGCAACGGTTTCGCGCGGTTCCCGGGGACTGGCAGGCGGATGATCCTCCAGGCGTATCAAGGTCTGGCCTGGATTGCCCGGCTAACGCTTTGCGTGGCTAATACCAATCCGCGAAAACGCGGATTGGTATGCGCGCGGGGTTGGGGGGGCGCCCGCGCGCGAAATCAAAGCCTTATCCCAGCCCGCCACCAGTCTGATAGAGTCAATTAATTGGCGGGCTGGTATTATACCAATCCGCAAAAATGCGGATTGGTATGCGCGCGGGGTTGGCGGGGCGGCCGCGCGCGAAATCAAAGCCTTATACCAGCCCGCCACCAGTCTGATAGAGTCAATTAATTGGCGGGCTGGTATAATTGCGCCAGGAAGGCGGCGACGGGTCCGGTGAGTTTCAGGCGTTTCACTTCGTCCGGCGGAACCAGCCGGGCGCGCACGATCTCCCGGTTGTCGATCCGGACCAGCGGCACCTCATTCAGGTGTAGTTCGAAGAAATGCACCGTGTCGCGCCGGCCTTCCCACCGGCCCTGCACGCTGCCCCGGGCTTGCAACACGGGCGCCAGCAGGCCGGTTTCCTCCTGTAATTCCCGCCGCGCCGTTTGCTCCGGCGTTTCCCACGGCCGCACGCCGCCGCCCGGAAAATTCCAGGCGCGCCGGTAGGAAGACCGCAGCAAAAGCAGCTCCTGCCCGACATAGACCGCGACCAGCGCGCCCTCGTGCCGTGCTCCGCGGATCATCCACCAGATTTGCGCGAGCGGAAATGCCAGCCGGTATATCGTTCGCCAGGCAAAATTTTCCAGGCGCGTTGAAAAACCATTCATGTCGTCAATGGACACCGATATTGCCGTACTCTTCCCTACTCCGGGAATCGGGGGCCGGTTAAGTCCCTTGGGCGAGAAATCCGCAAAAATGGCGGATTATACCGATCCGCGAAAACGCGGATTGGTATGCGCGCGGGGTTGGCGGGGCGGCCGCGCGCGAAATCAAAGCCTAATACCGATCCGCGAAAACGCGGATCGGTATGCGCGCGGGGTTGGCGGGGCGGCCGCGCGCGAAATCAAAGCCTAATACCAGCCCGCCACCTGGCTGATAGAGTCAATTAATTGGCGGGCTGGTATTATATAGGTCCTGTTGCACGGATCATCCCGGTTATTCGGCGGCCGGCCGGTCTGGCTTGGCCATCGCCAGGGCCTTGGCATAGACCTGCCGGCGCGGCAGGCCGGTTGCCAGGGTAACGGCTTCCACCGCGTCTTTCAGCGGCATTTGCGCCAGGGCGGCGGCAAGTGCTGCTTCCAGGGTTGCCATGCCGGCCGGCGCCTTCGCGGCGGGCGCGATGACGAGCGTGATCTCTCCGCGCGGCGGCGCCTCCGCGTAATGCGCGGCGAGCGTATCCAGCCGGTCACGGCGTACCTCCTCGAAATATTTCGTGAGTTCGCGGCAAACGGCGGCCGGCCGTGGGCCGAATATGGCGGCGGTGTCGGCAAGCGTCGCGGCCAGGCGGTGCGGCGCTTCGTAGAAGACCAAAGTGGCGGCGAGCCCGACCGCTTCCGCGTCCGCCAGGCGCCGCAGAGCCGCCCGGCGGGGGCCGGATTTGGGCGGGAGGAAGCCCATGAACAGGAAAGGCAGCGGCGGCAGGCCGGAGAGGGTGAGCGCCAGCACCGCGGCGTTGGGACCGGGGACGGCGCTTATGGGAAGTCCGGCGGCGATGGCCGCGCGGGTCAGCCGAAAGCCCGGGTCGGAGACGAGCGGCGTGCCGGCATCGGCAATCAGGGCATAGCGGGCGCCCTCCCGCATCGCCTGGATCAGCGCCGGGGTCCGGGCGTCCTCGTTATGTTCGTGCAACGCCAGGCAACGCGTCGCGATGCCGTGATGTTTCAGTAAAGTTTGCGCAGTACGGGTATCTTCGCACAAAATCGCATCCGCCCCGGCAAGCGCCTCAAGCGCGCGCGCGGAGATATCTTTGAGGTTGCCGACCGGGGTGGAAACCAGCACAAGGGCAGCCGAGCCCGCAGTTGAGGAGGGATTGCCGTTTGCCTGGTCTGTCGCGGATGTTTTGCGCATCTGTTATCCTGTTGGGAAGCCTCGCCCTGACCGGGTGCGCGGGTCAATCCCCTGAACCGCCTTTCAGCAGCAATGTCGGACTACCGGTTAACCTGGGCGGCGGTTCTTCCACGGCGCTTACGCCCGCTTCTCCGCCCGCCACGAGCGGGCCGGTCGCGCTCCTGGTGCCGCTTTCCGGCCCCTTGCAGCCGGTGGGGCAGGTGCTTGAGAACGCGGCGAAGCTGGGAATTTCCGCTGGCGGCCCGGCGCTGGACGTGCGCGATACCGGCGGCACGCCGCAAGGCGCGGCAAGCGCCGCTCAGGCTGCCCTCGCCGCCGGCGACGGCCTGATTCTCGGGCCGCTGACCTCTGCCGAAGCGCATGCCGTAGCACCGCTGGCGCAGGCGGCTCATGTACCAGTCCTGGCCTTCACCAACGATGCTTCCGCCGGGGCGCCGGGCATATGGGCGCTGGGGATCACTCCGGCGCAGCAGGTGCGGCGCGTGGTGGGGGCGGCCGGCGCCGCGGGGCGCAACCAGATCGCGGCGCTGCTGCCGGACTCCGATTTCGGCCGCTCCCTGGGGGCCGCGTTGCAGCAGCAGGCCGGGAATGTGGGCGGCGAAGGCCCCGATATTACATTCTATGAGAGCGGTTTCGGGCCATTGAATCAGGCGGTACAAAATCTTTCCGATTTCGCGGATCGCGGCGAG
>JAJYAF010000372.1 GCA_021779655.1 Pseudomonadota bacterium | reverse complement strand
GGACGAATCCTTGAGCAGGGAGATGAAGTCGTTCGCCACCGTCGGTATGACGATACGAACGGCCTGCGGAACGATAATGTATCGTAACGCCTGGAGTTTCGTCATGCTGAGCGAAATCGCGGCTTCCATTTGTCCCTTGGGCACGGCCTGCAGGCCCGCCCGGTAGTTTTCGGCTTCGTACGCGGCATAGTTCAGCCCGAGCGCGACCGTGCCGGCCAGAAAAGGGTCGAGCCGGACACCGATATCGGGCAGCGCATAGAAAAGAAACAATATCTGGATCAGCAGCGGTGTGCCGCGGATGCATTCGATATACGAGGCGGCAAGCCCCCTCAGGGGTTGGCGGGCATACATGCGGCAAAGCGCCAGAATCAGGCCGAAAGTGATGGCGATGGACATGCCCAGAACCGAAATCTCGAGCGTCATCAGCGCGCCCTTGCCGATTTTCGGCAAGAATCCGATATAGCGTTCCAGCCTGTCGGCGCCGGCGGAAACGCCGCCGATACTTGCCATGAATTCGTCGTACGATGTCGGTGCCGCCGTGGAAGAGGAATAATCGCCGGTTTGTGCCGCGGTCATCGGGTTCCACAGGCCCCAGCGCCGCAAAATCGCGTGCAGCTCCCCGGAGCGGACGAGATCGCCAATGGCGGCATTCAGCTCGGAGACAAGCAGTGTGTTTCCCTTGCGCACCGCGATCCCGTACCGCACCACGCCGATCGGCGGACCCACGAATTTCAGATCGGGATGCGGCGCGGCATAATAAATGGCGATGGGAGCATCCATCAGCACCGCGTCAAGGCGGCCATCTTCCAAGTCCGTGTAGGCATTGAGTGCGAGGTCGTAGGTTTTCATGTCCGCCTTGCCGAATTGCTCGAGGATCCGCTGCGCCTGCGAGGCTTTCAGCGTTCCGACCCGCATACCGGCAAGATCGTCGAGCGATGCGATCCGGTTGTTCGTCTTCCTGACGACGAGTTGCTCGAAGGTGGTATAATAGGGCTTCGAAAAACCCACTTCGGCTTCATGTTCTGGCGTGATCTCGAGGCCGTTGATCACGACGTCGTAAAGCCCGCGCTGCAAGCCGGGCACCAGGTTATCCCAGCTGTTCTGCACGAACCGGGGCGTGCGGTTCATGTCCCGGCTGATGGCATCGATGATGTCCTTCTCGAACCCGATGATATGCGAGGCATCGCGCGGATCGGGGAATACATAAGGCGCGCCGGAATTGGCATCGGCGCCCCAGGTGAGGGGCGCCTGCGTAGCGCCGCAAGCCATGCCCCCCGCCGCAAGCCAGAGGAGGACGAACAAGGAAAGCAAAGACGAATACGCCAGTTTTTGCCTGGCCAGACGGCCGCAACGGCGGAAGAAGCGCATTGTTGTTATCCTTGCGATGTTGGCACGAAATGCGAGAGAAATTTACGGGTCCGGGCGTCCTTCGGATGTTCGAAAATTTCGTCTTCATCGGAGATTTCGACGATCTCTCCGGCTTCCATATAGATGATGGAATCGGAAGCCTCGCGGGCGAAACGCATTTCATGCGTCACCACGATCTGGGTCATGCCTTCGTCGTTCAACTCCCGCATGATATCCAGAACTTCGTCGATCAGGGTCGGGTCGAGCGCCGATGTTGGCTCGTCATAGAGCATCACTTTGGGGGACATGGCCAGCGCGCGGGCGATCGCCGCGCGCTGCGCCTGCCCGCCGGACAGGCTGGCCGGATAGCGTCTGGCGAAATCGCGCAGCCCGACACGGGCCAGCAACGCCATGGCCTGGTCTTCCGCCGCCGCGCGTGCCGTGTGCTTGACCACGATCGGCGCCAAGGCGACGTTTTCCAGGATGGTCTTGTGCGGAAAGAGATTCAGGCCCTGGAACACCATGCCGACCTTGCTTCGCAGCTTGCGCGCGGCCGTCTCCGCGTCGCTGTCGAAAGACTGGTCCCGGCCGGTCCGGGTAAGGGAGATATCGGCAATCGTAACCATCCCGGAATCGGGCAGCTCCAGATAATTCATGCAGCGAAGCAGGGTCGATTTGCCGCAACCCGACGCTCCTATGATGGAAACAAGGTCGCCTTCCGCCACCTCGAAGTTGATATTCTTCAAGATCATCGTTTCGTCGAAGCTCTTGAACAGGGAGGAGACCGCAACCATCGGCCGCGCGCGCGGCTTGCGCTCGCCTTCGCCTGTTGCCGAAATGGCGGTCATCGGCCTATCGGATCCTTCCGGGGCGGGGAGGGCCATGTTTCATCCATCCACTGCGTTTGTTATTTATCTTGCCAGTCGTGTGCCAGATCGGCGCGTGCTGAAATGATCGGGATCAAGCGGCCGCACGGCGATTGATTGGAATCAAGGACGGCTGTTCTCCGCCATGATGAGATCAAGGTGGTTTGCCTGGTATTCTTCAAGGAGGATTTCCGATGCGATTTACCGACCGATCCGACGCCGGACGCCAGCTTGGCGCGCGGCTCAGCGGAATGGGGCTGGAGCGCCCGGTTGTTTATGCTCTGCCCAGGGGCGGCGTGCCGGTCGCCGTGGAAATCGCCCGCGCGCTCAAGGCGCCGCTCGATTTGCTGCTGGTGCGCAAGATCGGCGCGCCGGGCGCGCCGGAGGTGGCGGTGGGCGCGGTGGCGGAAGGTGCCGTGCCGGGTGCCGTGGTCAATGCGGATATATTGTCGCGGTCCGGCGCGGGAGAGGAATTTTTCGAGCGCGCCAAGGCGCGCGAACTGGCCGAGATGGAGCGCCGGCGTATCCTCTACCTTGGCGGCAAGACGCGGATCGGCCCGGCCGGACGTACCGCGATCATCGTCGATGACGGGCTGGCGACCGGCGCGACGGCCAAGGCCGCGCTCGACGCGGTCCGGCGGCAAGGCGCGAGCAAGACCGTGCTCGCCGTCCCGGTGGCGCCGGCCGAAATCCTGCCGGAGATGGCGGCGCATGCCGATCGCGTCGTCTGCCTCTATCCGGCCCGGCGGTTTTACGGGGTGGGCGGCTTCTATGACGATTTCCACCAGCTTACCGACGAAGAAACGGTCGGGCTTTTGCGGCAGGCCTGGGCCGAGGAGCGGGAATTCCCCGTCCAGTCCGCCGCCGCGCCGGCGCCGGTCACGGATGAAATCTTCCGCCGCGAGGCGCGAATTCCGCCGCGCGGACTCATTGCCGATCTCTCCCTGCCGCCGGCGGCGCGCGGGATGGTTCTGTTCGCCCATGGCAGCGGATCGAGCCGGCTAAGCCCGCGCAACGTCGCCGTCGCCCATCGGCTGAACGCGCTCGGATTCGCCACGCTGCTGTTCGACCTGCTGACCCAGGAAGAGGCCGATGATCGCCGCTATGTGTTCGACATCCCGCTGCTGGCACAGCGCCTGGTGGAGGCCAGCTTGTGGATCAGCGGCGAGCCGGAACTCGCCTTGTTGCCGCTCGGCCTGTTCGGCGCCAGCACCGGCGCCGGCGCCGCGCTGCTGGCCGCGGCGGAGCTGCAAGGCCGG
>JAJYAF010000371.1 GCA_021779655.1 Pseudomonadota bacterium | reverse complement strand
GTGAAATGTAGCCATGGCGCCACGATCGGCGCGCTCGATGCCGAGCAGCTTTTCTACCTGCGCAGCCGGGGGATCGCGCAGGCGGAGGCGAAGGCCATGCTGATCCGCGCTTTTCTCTGGGAAGCGCTGGAGCTGGTGGATATCGCAGCGGCGTTCGAACGCTTCGAGGCCGCGATGGCAAGCTGGTGGACCGGCCGATGAGTGCCGCCCTGCAAGGCCGCGTTTTCGAACCCGCCGCCATACGCGCGGATTTTCCCATCCTGGCCGAGCAGGTGCACGGCAGGAAGCTGGTGTTTCTCGATAGCGCCGCTTCCGCCCAGAAACCGAGGCAGGTGATCGACGCCATGGTTCATGCCATGGAGCATCAATATGCCAATGTGCATCGCGGTCTGCACTGGATGTCGGAGCGGACATCGGATGCCTATGAGGCCGTGCGGGATAAAGTCGCCGGCCTGATCAATGCCGGGGCCCGTGAGGAGATCGTTTTCACCCGCAATGGCACGGAATCGATCAACCTGGTGGCCTATAGCTATGGCCGTACGGCGCTTTCGCCTGGGGATGCGGTGGCGGTTTCGGAAATGGAGCACCACGCCAATCTGGTGCCCTGGCAGATGCTGCGCGATGCCCATGGCACGGAATTGCGGATCGTGAAAATCACCGATGGTGGCGAGATTGATTTTGAATCGCTCGCCTCCGTCTTTGCCGATGGGCGGGTGAAACTTCTCGCCATCACTCATATGTCCAACGTGCTTGGCAGCTATACGCCGGTGGAAAGGCTTGCCGGTTTCGCCCACGCGCATGGCGCGAAAATTCTGCTGGATGGCTGCCAGGCGATCGTGCACCGCGCGGTGGATGTACGGGCGATCGACGCGGATTTTTACGTGTTTTCCGGGCATAAGCTCTACGGCCCCACAGGCATCGGCGTTCTTTACGCCAAGACCGGGATTCTTGAGTCCATGCCGCCCTTCATGGGCGGCGGTGACATGATCGCCTCGGTCTCCTACGCGCGTTCCACCTGGGCGAAACCGCCGCAGCGGTTTGAAGCCGGAACGCCGGCCATTCTGGAGACGATCGGCCTTGGTGCCGCAATCGACTACGTTCAGGCGATCGGCTTTGACCGGATTGCCGCGCATGAACGCGCCCTGACCGACTATGCGCTGGCGAAGCTTGCGGAAATTGAAGGGCTGAACATTCTGGGCCGCGCGCAAGATCGCGGCGGGGTGATCTCGTTCACGCTGGAAGGCGCGCATGCGCATGACATCGCCACCTTGCTGGACCGTCAGGGTATTGCGGTACGCGCCGGGCATCACTGCGCGGAGCCGCTGATGGGCCGGCTGGGTGTCACCAGTACCGCCCGCGCCTCCTTCGCGCTTTACTCCACGCGGGAGGAGGTTGATGCCCTGGCGGCCGGTCTTGTTCGTGTCAGGCAGATCTTCCGATGATGTCGGAGCAATTCTATCACGGCCTGATCATGGAGCGGGCGCGGCATCCCCGCCATGCCGGCCGGCCCGAGCGTTTCGATGCGCAAGGTGAGGGCGACAACCCCATGTGCGGCGACCGGATCCGGGTCTTTTTTCAAGGGGCGGGCCGGGTTTGGCACGAGGCGGAAGGTTGCGCCATCCTGCTGGCAAGTGCCGATTTGATGGCCGATGCCGTGGCCGGAATGACAGCCGGGCAGATCAGGCAATGCCGGGCCGCGTTCGAGTCGGTTGTAAAAACCGGCGTGGCAGACCCATCTGTGGGCAATCTGAACGCCTTGGCGACTGTCTCGGAATACCGCTCGCGCCTGCGCTGCGCGACCTTGCCCTGGAGTGCCCTTATAAAAGCCGTGGACACAGTAAGCGCTGGAGAACCAGCATGAATGACGAACCGCTCCCCCGCATGGAGCCGGTGACGCGCTGGACCCCGGAGGGGGAAACGCGGCCACGGGTTTCGGAAGAAGCCGTGATCGACGCGATTGCGACCGTCTACGACCCGGAAATCCCGGTCAATATTTACGAACTCGGCCTGATCTATGCCGTCGAGCTTTCGGATAACGGCGATATCAAGGTCGAGATGACCCTTACGGCTCCGGCCTGTCCTTCCGCCCAGGAACTGCCGATGATGGTGCGCGAGGCCATCGCGCGTCTTCCCGGTGCAGGGGAGGTTACGGTTGAAACCGTATGGGACCCGCCATGGGATCCTTCGCGCATGAGCGAAGATGCCAGACTTTCCCTGAACATGTTCTAAACGAAATAGAGCCACGCCATGAGCACCACTGCCAGCCCCCCCGCCAGGCCGCGCCGCGAATTGCCACCCCTGATGCAGCTTACTGAAGCCGCCGCCCTGCGCCTGCGCGCCCTTTATGCCGGCTCGGAGCAGGGCCGGCTCTTGCGTATCTCCGTCGGCACCAAGGGCTGCTCCGGCCTCTCCTACGACATGAACTGGGTGGATGCGCCCACGCCGCAGGACGAGGTGGTGAACAGCCACGGCCTCACCCTCCTGGTGGACCGCAAGGCGAGCCTGTTTCTGATCGGCACCACGATGGACTATAAAACGGACAAACTGACCTCCGGTTTTATTTTCGAAAACCCGAACGAGAAAGGCCGTTGCGGTTGCGGCGAGAGTTTCCATGTGTGAGTGTCGCCAGGCCGCGCCGGCCAGCGCTGCTTCTTGAAAACCGGTTCAAGACGTGCTATATTATGAATGCTGAAGTGCCTCGCTAAGGGGGCTTTGGGCATTCGTTCAAGGAAGCCAGCCAGACGGTGGTTTCCGCTATTCGACCTTGCTACGTTATTCAGGAGGTTTTTGAACCATGTCTTACGATTTTTCCCCATTGTTTCGTACCGCTATCGGCTTCGACAGGCTTGCCCGTCTGGTGGACACCCTGCCGGACAACACCACCGCGTCCTATCCGCCTTATAATATCGAGAAGACCGGGGAAGATTCCTACCGCCTCACGCTTGCGGTCGCCGGGTTTTCCGCCGACGATATCGAGCTCACGGTAAAGGAAAACACCCTCATCGTGTCCGGGCGGGTCATGAATGAGAACACCAAAGGCGAGTATCTGCACCGTGGCATCGCCGCGCGCGCCTTCACCCGCCGCTTCGTTCTCGCCGACCATATGCAGGTGGAAGGCGCGGAAATCGCCAATGGCCTGCTGCATGTCACGATCAGGCGCGTGATACCGGAGGCGCTCAAGCCCCGCCGGATCGAGATCAGCACGGCCGCCAGCCAGCCGAAGACGATCGAGGCGGGCGCGGTGCCGCAGATGAAGCAGGCCGCCTGACGCAGTTCATCCGAGTCACGACCTTTGAGGGGAGGGGCAGCACGCGCTGCCCCTTTCCATTTGCGGTTTGATACCAATCCGCGAAAACGCGGATTGGTATGCGCGCGGGGTTGGCGGGGCGGCCGCGCGCGAAATCAAAGCCTTATACCAGCCCGCCACCTGTCTGGAAGAGTCAATCAATCGGCGGGCTGGTATGATACCATGCC
>JAJYAF010000015.1 GCA_021779655.1 Pseudomonadota bacterium | reverse complement strand
ATATCGCGGGCCAGTTCGCCGTTCGCGCAACCTGGCCTGCCGTTGCGGGTTCGGCCATCGGCGCGGTTGTGTCGCTGCCGGCCTTGCTGTGGCTGGCGCGGCTTGCCCTGCCTTTTGCCGGTATCGTGCCCCGGCCGGCGCCGCTATTGCCTACAGCGCTGTTGCCCCTGTCGCTCTTGCCCCTATCGCTCTGGGTCTGCCTGGCGCTGCTGCCCGTCATTGCCGCCGCGATCGGGTGGATCACGGCCCAGTTTACCGTTCGCGGCTGGCTGCGGCAGCTCGCCTGATGCCGCGCCGCCGTCGCTCTTTTCGAAGGCGAAGGCTGCGCGCCCTCATCTGGGCGCTCAATGCGGCCGTGTTGCTGATCGGCGCGTGGGGCGTGGGATTTCTGATCTTCCTGATCGGCATCTGGGCGGCCTCGCCGCCCAATCCGCTGCCGCACGCCGATGGCATCGTGGCGCTGACCGGCGGCAATGACCGGGTGAGCGCGGCACTTGCCCTGCTCGCCCAGCGGGCGGCGCCCGCGCTGCTGATCTCCGGGGCTGGCAAGGGAACGTATCTGGGCGATTTCACCACCGATGATTCCGCCGCCGTGACCCGTTATGCCGGGGAGATCACCATCGGCCACATGGCCGCTTCCACACGCGGCAATGCATTGGAAACCGCCGTCTGGGCAAAGGCGCGGCATATGCGCTCGCTCATCGTGGTCACCGCCGATTATCATATGCCGCGCGCCATTCTGGAAATCCGGCGCTGCCTGCCGCGCGTCACCTTGTATGAAGTGCCGGTGCGGCCGCCAGCGATTTCCCATCTCCTCGGGCTGCCGACGTTGCGGCTTCTGGCAATCGAATATACCAAATACCTCGCCGTGCGCAGCGGCTTGTTCGATCTGGCGGCGGATAGTCTGGACAGGCGGATGTAATGCGGATCTTGCGCTCTGCCCTGTTCAATCTCGTGATGTTCGGGGTTTGCCTTGCGTTTACCTTGTGGCTGCGGCTGACCAAGCGGCTGGATAAGGATGGCATGGCCATTTTCGCCACGGGACAGCTCTGGGCGCGTATCACCTTGCGGGCGCTTGCGCGGCTCTGCGGAATTGATGTCGCCCTTCGGGGAGGGGAATACCTGCCGCAAACCGGCCCGGCGCTGATCGCCGCGCAGCATCAATCCGCCTTCGACACCCTGTTCTGGCTCACCGTCCTGCCGTGCCCGGCTTACGTGCTGAAGCAGGAGCTGGTGAACCTGCCCTTGTTCGGGCCGCTGCTGACGGCCTCCGGCTTTGTCGCGGTGGACCGGACGGCGGGCGCGCAGGCGCTTCGCAAAATGGTGGAGGAATGCAGGACGGCGATTGCGAACGGCCGGCAGATCGTGATTTTCCCCGAAGGGACACGGGTGCCGGCCGGGCAGCGGGGGGTCGTGCAGCCCGGCGTTCTGGCCTTGGCGCGCGCGCTGAAGCTGCCGGTTATCCCGGCTGCGACCGATTCCGGCCTGTACTGGGGACGCAACGCGTTCAAGAAACGGCCGGGGACCATTACCGTGAGCGTCTATCCGCCGATTTGCGTCCAGGCGGCAGAGCAGCGCGGTCTGCTTTCCGCGCTGGAGCGCATCTATTACGGCGAACCGGAGGGCCGCGGCGTGGGTTGAGCTGCGGTTAAGATTCGAGCATCCGGCGGAGCAGCTCCACGTCTTCGGCGAAGCTCGCATCGGCGGTCATCAGCTCGGAGACACGGGCCAGCGCGTGCATCACGGTTGTATGGTCGCGGTCTCCGAAATGCCGGCCGATATCGGGCAGGCTTTTGTTGGTAAGCTGTTTTGCCAGATACATCGCCACCTGGCGCGGGCGCGCGATGTTGCGGGAGCGGCGCGCCGATGACATCTCCGCGACCCGGATGTTCCAGTGCTCGGCCACCCGTTTCTGGATTTCCTGGATCGTTACCCGCCGGTCGAAAGCGCGGAGAACATCATGCAGCACCTCATGCGCGGTCTCGAGCGTGACCTGCCGGTCGAACAGGTTGGCGTGCGCGATGAGCCGGTTGAGCGCGCCTTCGAGTTCGCGCACATTGGAAGTGATTTTGTGCGCGAGTAATTCGAGCACCTTGGCGGGTACCTCGACACCGGCGCGCTGGGCCTTGGCTTCGAGAATTGAAATGCGAAGTTCGTACGTGGTGGCATGAAGGTCGGCGACCATTCCGCATCCGAGGCGGGTTCGCAGACGGTCTTCGAGCCCGGACAGGTCCGATGGCGATTTATCCGCCGAGATGACGATCTGCTTGCCGGCATCGACCAGCGCATTGAAGGTGTGGAAAAATTCCTCCTGCGTGTTGTCCTTGCCGATCAAAAATTGAAGATCGTCGATCATCAGCACGTCCACGCTGCGCAGTTCGTTCTTGAACTCGAGCGTGGACTGGTTGCGCAGCGCGTTGATGAACCGGTACATGAAGCGTTCGGCCGACATATAGGCCATCGTGACGGGCCGGCCGCCGCGCGACCGCGCCGAGATTTCCCAGGCGATCGCGTGCATCAGATGGGTCTTGCCGAGGCCGACGCCGCCATACAGGAATAGCGGGTTGAAACCGGGCGTGGCCGGGGATTCCGCCACCCTCCGGGCACAGGCATAGGCAAACTCATTCGGTTTGCCCACGACAAACGTATCAAAGGTAAATCGCTGGTCCAGCGGCGCGCGCGCTTCCCCACGCGATTCCATGCGCGACTCTGTGCCCGTGGAGCTGGGAGCGGGAGCAAGCGCGTCGCTGCCGTTTCTGTGCCCCGCCGGTTGCGCAACCGGTTCCGCGAGGTTCGGCGCCGCGCCGCGCGACGGCTGCGCGCGGATTTCAACCGCGCGTATCGCCGGGCTCTCCGACTGCCATAGCGCCTCGATCAGTGCGCCATATTCCTTGGCCACCCAGTCGCGCAGGAACCGGCTCGGCAAAATCAGCGTCAGCTCATCGCCGTTCAAGCCGCCCAGAGCCACCTGCTTGAGCCAGGTGCGATATTCCACCTCGCCCACTTCCTGCTGCAGCTTCGTCCGCACGCTGGCCCAATGATGGACCAATCCGCCATCGTTCAAGGGCTCGCTCACGGACCGGGTCATCATGGCGCGCTCTTGTGCAGTATTTGCAGTATTAACCCCAAAGCTCATTCCTAGCCCTGTTCCATCGTGGCGATTACCCTGGTTCTCATCCGTGGGACGCTGCTACGCTCGTTAAATCCGTCTTAAGACGTTGCTAACGTAGACTGATTGTCCAGGCGATCTTGTAAGCCGGGGACACTAGGTCATCAGCATCCGGAACTGCAAGAGCAGATTTTCTACGGGTTTAACGGCAAGTTGCTGATCGGGGTGAAATAAGCCGTAAATTCAGACGGATTTCAGACGCGGGAAATTTTTAGCGTGCGCGATCAAAACAAATGGTGCCGATTTGTTCCCTAAGCCGGGAACCGATCGGCACCATGTGAAAAGCCTGAACCCTGATGCTTCCCGGCCATGGGCCGGAAAACATAATGCTATGATCCGCTAACGGCCTTCACGCGCGCGGAAAGCCGGGAGAGCTTGCGCGAGACCGCGTTCGCCTTCAGCACGCCCTTGCTCACGGCGCGCTGCAATTCCGGCTGGGCCGCTTGGAAGGCAGATTGTGCCGCCTGCTTGTCGCCGCTCGCCACCGCATCCATGACCTTGCGGACGGCCGTGTGCACGCGCGATTTACGCGCCTTGTTGCGCAGGGTCCGTTTCTCCGTCTGCCGGATGCGCTTGCGCGCGGATGCTATGTTTGCCATGAAAACCGCCGAAAATTCCCAGAAAATGCAGCGCGGTCTAAACGCTGGCCAAAGCCCCGTCAAGGCCGGTGCCTCACAGGCCGCGCAAACGCCGTTTGGCCGGCTGTCTGGATAGCCAAGGGTGCTTCTGCTTTATCGCTGGCGGAGCGGGCAGTAGAAAGAGGACCGCCCGGCCTGGACCACGCGCCGGATGCCGGCACAGCGGGGCCTTCCGGGGCAACGCTCGCAGGGCTGGCCCGCCCGGTCATAGACCTTCCAGGCGTGCTGGAAATAGCCGAGTTCGCCATTCGGCTGCACATAGTCCCTGAGGCTGGAGCCGCCGGCCGCGATCGCCTCCTCAAGCGTGTTCCGGATCGCCGGAACCAGCCGCTCGATCCGCGCCGGACCGAGCCCGCCGGCCAGGCGGCGCGGGCTGATGCCGGCCCGGAACAGCGCCTCGCTCGCATAGATGTTGCCGATGCCGGCTATGATCCGCTGGTCCAGCAGCGCCGCTTTGGCGGTCACGGCCTTGCCTGCCAGGGACGCGAGCAGGACCGGCGCCGAAAAAGCCTTGCCGAGCGGCTCGGGGCCCAGCGTCGCGATCAGCCGGTGCCGGTCCTCATCGGCCGTGCGGACCAGATCGAGCGCGCCGAACCGGCGGGGATCGATGAAGCCGACGCGGCCGCCATCGTCGATCTTCAATGTCAAGTGTTCGTGCAAGGCCAGTGGCGCGTCGATGGCCAGGCGGCCGGACATGCCGAGATGCACGAGCAGGGACCAGCCGGAAACGAGCCGCATGAAGAAATATTTGCCGCGCCGGCGGAAACCCAGCACCCGCGCGCCTTTCAGCGTGCCGGGCAGCTCCGGCGGAATCGCGAAGCGCAGATCGGGGCGCCGCAGCGTTGCAAGCGTGATCACGCGCCCGGTAAGACGCTGATCAAGACCGCGCATCACGGTTTCAACTTCGGGGAGTTCCGGCATTCGCAAATACGGCTATAGAGGTTCCATGATGAGCGGCAAGCCCATGGACAGCGTCGATTTCGGCTATCGGACCGTGGACCGGCACGAGAAGCGCGGGCTCGTGCGCGGCGTGTTCGACAGCGTCGCCGGCAGGTACGACATCATGAACGATCTGATGTCGCTTGGCGTGCATCGCTTCTGGAAGCGGGCCTTCATCGAAACCCTGGGGCCACGGCCGGGGCTTAAGCTGCTCGATCTCGCGGGCGGCACCGGGGATATTTCCGCCGGCTGGCTGAATCGCGGCGGCGGTCCCGCGATTTTGTCCGATATCAATTTCAGCATGCTGAGCGTGGCGCGGGACCGCATGATCGCGCGAGGGCTGATCGGCGACGCCCTGCTGCTGGTGGCCGACGCGGAAGCCCTGCCGCTGCCGGATAAGGCGGTGGACCGGGTGGGGATCGCCTTCGGGCTGCGCAACTGCACCAACAAGGAACAGGTATTGCGCGAGGCGCGGCGGGTGCTGCGCCCCGGCGGCAGATTCGCCTGCCTGGAGTTCTCCCGCCTGCAGATCGCCGCACTGGAAAAGCTCTATGATGCCTGGTCTTTCCAGGTGCTGCCGCGGATCGGCCAAAGCGTGGCGAAGGATGCGGAGAGCTATCGGTATCTGGCGGAGAGCATCCGGATGTTCCCGGATCAGGAGACATTGCAAACGATGATGCAGGCGGCCGGGCTGGAGCGGGTGAGCTACCGCAACCTCTCCGGCGGCATCGTTGCCATTCATCAGGGGTGGCGGCTATGACGCTGTCCGGCAGGCGCGTGCTGCTCATCGTCTCCGGCGGGATCGCGGCTTATAAGGCGCTCGAACTGGCAAGGCTCCTGGCCAAGGCGGGCTGCGGCGTCACTGCGGTGCTCACCCGGGCAGGGGCGGAATTCGTTACCCCGCTTTCCCTGCAGGCGCTCACCGGCAACAAGGTCTATACCGATCTGTTCTCGCTTACCGATGAAAGCGAGATGGGGCATATCCAGCTCTCCCGCGCCGCCGATCTTCTGGTCGTGGCGCCCGCCAGCGCGGATATCCTGGCGAAGATGGCGGTGGGAATCGCGGATGATCTCGCCACCACCTTGCTGCTGGCGACCGACAAGCCGGTGCTGGTGGCACCGGCGATGAATGTGCGC
Organism: Pseudomonadota bacterium; assembly: GCA_021779655.1. Next base: position 8,779 of record JAJYAF010000015.1, on the reverse strand, counting down.
ATGTGGGAGCACCCGGCCACCGTGGCGAACCTGGCCACGCTTGCCGGGCGCGGCGTGCGCGTCGTGCCGCCCGATGCCGGCCCCATGGCCTGCGGTGAATTCGGCCCCGGGAGGCTGGCGGAGCCGCCGGTGATTTTCGAGGCGATTGCCCGGGCGCTTGAGCCCGCCGGGCCGCTCACGGGGAAACACGCCATCGTCACCAGTGGCCCGACGCATGAGCCGATCGACCCGGTGCGCTATCTCGGCAACCGCAGTTCGGGCAAGCAGGGCCACGCCATCGCCGCCGCGCTGCATGCGCTGGGCGCCCGGGTCACGCTCGTCAGCGGCCCGGTGGCGATTGCCGATCCGCCTGGGGTGGCGGTCGTGCATGTGGAAACGGCAGCGGAAATGCTGGCGGCGGTGGAGGCGGCGCTGCCCGCCGATATTGCCGTGTGCGCGGCCGCCGTGGCCGATTGGCGCGCGGCGGTGGCTGCGCATAAACTCAAGAAAACCGAAACCGGGCCGCCGGTACTGGCGCTGGAAGAAACCGTGGATATTCTGCGCCATGTCTCGCAACCCGGGCCGCGCCGGCCGCGCCTCGTCATCGGCTTCGCGGCGGAGACGCAGAACCTGCAAGCCAGCGCCGCGGCCAAGCGCCTGCGCAAGGGCTGCGACTGGATCGTCGCCAACGACGTTGGCGGTACCGGCATCATGGGCGGAGACCGCAACCAGGTGATTTTGATTACCCAGGCGGACGCGGAATTCTGGCCGATGATGGATAAGCAGGCCCTGGCGAGACGCCTTGCCGCCCGGATCGCCGAGCAGAAATGAACGCCATCGCTGTTTCCGTCCGCCGCCTGCCGCATGGGGCGGATCTGCCGCTTCCGGCCTACGCCACCCTGGGCGCGGCAGGCATGGATCTGCGCGCCGCGGTTACGCAGCCGTTGTCCGTTCCGCCAGGCGGGCGCGCGCTGATCCCCACGGGCATCGCCATCGCGCTGCCCGCCGGTTACGAGTTGCAGATCCGTCCGCGCTCCGGCCTGGCGCTCAAGCACGGCCTCATGCTGCCCAATACCCCGGGCACGATCGATGAGGATTATCGCGGCGAGATCCAGGTGATCGTGCTGAACGCCGGCGATGAGACTTTTACCGTTGTGCGCGGGATGCGGATCGCCCAGGCGGTTCTGGCGCCGGTGCTCCGTGTGGTCTGGACCGAGGTTGAAAGTCTCGACGCCACCGGGCGCGGCGCCGCCGGCTTCGGCAGCACCGGCCGTTAGGGAATGGCGGCTTCTCCCCTTGTTTTGCCGGATGACCTGTCACGAAACGGCAATCACGGTTCGGGGTGACAGCCGCGCCGGCCTGGGCTAAAGGCGGCTTCGCCAAGTCCTCCTTCAGCGCCCAGGTGACCCATGACCAGTTTTGCCGCTCCAGCGCTGGCTACGGGCCGCCGCATGCCGAACCGCTGGGATGGCGTAGCCATGCTGCTGGTTCTGGCGCTTCTGATCGGGCTGGTGAATGTGGGGCGCAGCACGCTGTTCATGCCGCTGGCGAGCAGCCAGGCCACCGCGGTTCATCTCGACCCGGCTTATCTGCCGTTCTATGCCCTGCGCACCACCGCGCGGATGTTCGCGGCCCTTGTCGCCTCGCTTGTCTTCACCTTCAGCTATGCCACGCTGGCCGCGAAGAGCCGCCGCGCCGGGATGGTCCTGATCCCGGTTCTCGATATCCTGCAATCCGTGCCGATCCTGGGCTTTCTCTCCTTCACGGTTGTCTTCTTCCTGAATCTTTTTCCAGGCCGGGTCTTCGGCGCGGAGCTTGCCTGCGTCTTTGCCATTTTCACGAGCCAGGCCTGGAACATGGCGTTCAGCTTCTACCAGTCCCTGACCACGCTGCCGACGGACCTCGTGGAAGCCGCGCGGGCGTTCCGGCTATCCCCCTGGCAGAAATTCTGGCGCCTGGATGTTCCTTTCGCCATGCCGGGCCTGGTGTGGAATACCATGCTTTCCATGTCCGGCGGCTGGTTCTTCGTCGTGGCCTCGGAGGCGATCACGGTCGGCAACACCACCTTCACATTGCCCGGCATCGGCTCCTATGTGGCAACGGCGCTGGCACGCAAGGACCTTCTGGCGATTTTATATGCCATCCTGGCCATGCTTGTGGTTATCCTGCTTTACGACCAGTTGCTGTTCCGGCCGCTCGTCGCCTGGTCGGGCAAATTCCGGTTCGAGACGACGGCGGCAAGCAGCGGCCCCGATCCATGGATGCTGAAACTGATCCGCCAGACCCGGCTGTTCCAGGCGATATTCGATAAACTCGGGGCCGGGTTCGGGTCTATCGCCACGCTGCGGCTCGGCCGTGCGGCGAATGCGCCGGTCGATGAAAACCGCCAGCCTTCGCGGATCGTCGATTTCATCTGGTACGCGATCATCGGCGTTGCCGCCGCCTTCGCGCTCTATCGAATCATTGGCTTCATCGCGGGCGCACTGCATTGGCGCGATCTGGCGACGGCGGCGGTGATGGGCTGTTACACCATGTTGCGGGTGGTCGCGCTGATGATCGTCGCCGCGCTGGTCTGGGTGCCGATCGGCGTATGGATCGGCCTGCGGCCGAAGGTGACGCGCATCGCCCAGCCGATCGCCCAGTTCCTGGCCGCTTTTCCGGCCAATCTGCTGTTTCCGCCCGTGGTCGTCGCGATCGTCGCCTTCCATGCGAATCCGAACATCTGGCTTACGCCGCTGATGCTGATCGGCACGCAGTGGTATGTGCTGTTCAATGTCATTGCCGGAGCCGCCGCGTTTCCGGGCGACATGCGCGAGGCGGTGGCGAATTTCCGCATCCGGGGATGGCTGCGCTGGCGGCGGGTGATGATCCCGGGCATCCTGCCTTATTTCGTCACCGGCGCGATCACCGCGAGCGGCGGCGCGTGGAACGCCTCCATCGTCGCCGAGGTGGCGAGCTGGGGCCATACCGATCTGCGCGCGGCCGGGCTTGGCGCGTATATCGCGCAGGCCACCGCGGCGGGGGATACGGCACGCATCGTGCTGGGGGTGGCTGTCATGTCGGGCTTTGTCATCACGTTCAACAGGGTGCTGTGGCGCCCGCTATATGCCTATGCGTCCCGCCGGACGACGCTGGGGTAGGGAGGTACGCTGAGGATGGATCAGGCAATGATGGTCGATGCTCCGCTGCTGAGCGTGCGCAATTGCCGGCAGGCCTACCATAAGGATGCCAATACGGAACTGATCGTCCTGGACGATGTGAATCTCACGCTGCAATCGGGCGAGATCGTGGGTCTTCTCGGCCGCTCGGGTTCCGGCAAGTCCACCTTGCTGCGCATCGTCTCCGGCCTGCTGAAGCCAACCGCTGGCGAAGTGAAATGGCGCGGCCAGCCGCTGACCGGCCCGGCGCCCGGCGTTGCCATGGTGTTTCAGAGCTTCGCGCTGTTTCCCTGGCTCACCGTGCAGGAGAACGTGGAAATCGGCCTGGAGGCGCAGGGGGTCAAGAAGCCGGAGCGCGAGGAGCGGGCGGAATCGGCGATCGACCTCATCGGTCTCGGCGGGTACGAAAGCGCCTATCCAAAGGAGCTTTCCGGCGGCATGCGCCAGCGCGTTGGCCTGGCGCGGGCGCTGGTGGTGCATCCGGACCTGCTGCTGATGGACGAGCCGTTCTCCGCGCTGGACGTGCTGACGGCGGAGACGCTGCGTACCGATCTCATCGATCTCTGGGTGGACCGGAAGCTGCCGGTCAAATCGATTCTGATCGTGACGCACAACATCGAGGAAGCGGTGCTGATGTGTGACCGCATCCTGGTCTTCTCATCCAACCCGGGCCGGGTATCGAATGAGCTGAAAGTGCCGTTTTCCCATCCGCGTAACCGGTTCGATCCGGCCTTCCGCGAGATGGTGGACGACATTTACGGCGTCATGACGCGCCGCAAGCCCCCGGCCGCGTACCCTGTCGTGCCTGCGACAGGCTTTGCCACGCCGCTCCATCCGATCAGCACCAATATCATCGCGGGTCTTCTGGAGACATTGGAGGGTCCGCCTTACGACGGCCATGCCGACCTGCCGGCGCTCGCGGCCGCGTTGCAGTACGAGGCCGATGAGCTGCTGCCGCTGGGCGAGACGCTCAGCATGCTGGGTTTCACCTTGCTGGAGGAGGGTGATCTGCACATCACCGACCAGGGCCGGCAATTCGTCGATGCGGAGACCGAGGAGCGCAAGAAGATTTTCGCGAGAACGCTGCTCACCCACGTGCCGCTGGCCGCGGAGATCCGCAAGGTGCTCGATGAACGCTGGAACCATCGCGCATCGGCCGTCCGTTTCCGCGATGAGCTCGAGGATCATATGTCCCCTGAATATGCCGAGGAGACGCTGCGCACCGTCATCGCGTGGGGTCGATACGCGGAACTTTACGACTATGACGAGGAAGCGCAACAGTTCAGTCTCGAAGAAGAAGATCGTGAGAAGGAAAAAAGCTGAGTCCATGCACTGTTCAGCGCGCTGGGAAGCCTGAATGACTCGCGCGCGGAGGGTGCGTACGCGTTCGCTGGTCCGCTCCTGCAACAGGTTGCAGGTGCAACATGTTAGAGGCGCTGGCTTTCAGGCGGACGCGGACCAAAGGAAGGGACGCGGAGCCGGCAGAATCCGATCATATCGAATTCCAGGGCGAAAATAGCGCCTCCGGCGATCATGCCTCCGCCCAGGATGTCGATGAAATAGTGACCTCCGATGGGAGGGGTAGAAGCGATAACCAGCATGTTGAAAACGTAAATCAGCCCGCGTAGCATTCCGCCCAAGGAACGGGAAACCCACATGCAGATCATCGCGACGCAGGCGTGGAAGGAAGGAAACGTGATCAGGCCCTGAGCGGTGACGAGGTTGATGGTGCGCAATTCGCCGCCCCGTAATCCCAGATATTGCTGCACATAGGGAACTGACAGGGCACCCGGCCTACTGAACCAGACCAGAGGGCCTATTGCCGGCAGCAACGTCGCGAGAAATATGGTCGCCAAGGCCGTGACGGCGAATAGCCGCCAGAGCATGATGGCCGCTGAGGCATCTCCCATGAGGGCCAGCAGCGAGACCAGAACGATCAGTTCGGGCCCAAGCCCGAGGTAAGCAAAACTCAGCAGGCCATGCAGAACGGGATGCGCGGAAACCCAGCCCGCGAAATCAATCCAGTTCAACCCCAACGCCGCGTCCGCCGCGGCAAACCGTGAATCCCAGAAAGGCAGTTTCACAAATGTACAGAGCAGCATATTCAAAGTTTCGGCCGCGGCCGAAAACAACACGATCCGCATGCCCAGCCGCGCGAACAGTGTCAGCCGCGGCGCATCGCGCGGCCCTGCGTAAACCCGGCCCAGAATATCCAAAAGAACCGCACCCGTCACGACGCCCAGAACCGGACGCCACACGATGCGCATGCCGGTCAACGACAGGATCATCGCGTCAATCAGAACCAGTGTGCCGATGATCCACAAGGAACCCGGTGTGAGCCTGCTCTGGGGCATAGCGCGATTTTCCGGACGAAAAAGGCAAATGCCCGGAAAATAATGATTGCGGGGTTAACGGAGACCCTTCAGTGAGATTCAGGCAATGAGCGGTATCCCTCGCGATGAATGGCGGTGTGCGGAACGCCGTCCGGTCCGATATAGCCGCGATACATGCCGGCCGAATTGAATGGCAGAACCGGCGGCCCGGTCCGGCTAACGGCGATCAGTCCGCCATCGCCGCCGCGCACCTCGAGTTCGGCGACGACGTCGTATGCCGCCTGCCGCAGGCTCTGCTTGCCATGGCGCATGCGCCCGGCGATTTCGGCCGCCGCCATGAAGCGAATGAAAACCTCGCCCGTTCCGGTGGCGGAAACCGCGCAGGTATTGTTGTCGGCATACGTGCCGGCGCCGAAAATCGGTGTATCCCCCACGCGGCCGGGCGGCTTGCCCGTGATGCCGCCGGTGGAGGTGCCGGCGGCCAGATCGCCGAAAACGTCGCGTGCCACCGCGCCGACCGTGCCGTGCCGGTCGGCATCGGACACAGGAGAGGCTGTCGCGCCCGCCGCCCGGCGTTCGAGTTCGCGTTGCAGCGCGTCCATCCGGCGCTGGGAGTAGAAATATTCCCGCGGCATGAAGGCGAGACCCTGGGCGCGCAGAAAGGTCTCCGCGCCCGCTCCGGTCATGAGCACAGCGTTCGAATGCTCCATTACCGCCCGGGCGCCGAGGATGGGGTTGCGCGGGCCGCATATGGCGGCAACCGCTCCGGCATCGCGCTCGCGGCCGGACATGATGGCGGCGTCCATTTCCAGCGCGCCATCGGCGTTGAAAACCGCCCCACGCGCGGCATTGAACAACGGGTCATCCTCAAGCACGATGACGGCTTGTGTCACCGCGTCCAGTGAACGGCCGCCGCCGCTAAGAACCTGCCAGCCGGCCAGCAGTGCCTGGCGCAAGGTTGCGTGATACGCGTCGGCGGTGGCGGGATCCAGCAGCGCGGCGGAGATTATCCCGGCGCCGCCATGGATCGCGATGGCAGGCGCCGTTTTTCAAATCCTATCTCGGATCGTTCCTCTCGGTTTTTCTGCTTAAAATATATGAAGGAATGGTTGGGCGGAACGGGCTGCTGCCCTTCATCACTCTCCAGCCGAGCCCGAGCGCAACGGCCACCAGGGGAATCGCGGCGATGGTATAGGTGCCTTCGGGATAGTCGAAGGCGGTCAATACCAGCACGCCGAGCAGGAAGGCGAGTGTGGCCCAGGAAGAGAACGGCGCGAATGGCATCCGGAAGGATACTTCCGGCAGCGCGCCGCGCTTGATGGCCCGCCGCAGCATCATCTGGCAAATGACGATGAACGCCCAGGTGCTCACAATGCCAAGCGAGGCGATGTTCAGCACGATCTCGAAAGCCTGGGTGGGCACCAGGTAATTCAGCACGACTCCGATGGCGTAGATCACCAGCGTTACGACGATCCCGCCATAGGGCACCTTCGAGACGTTCATTTTTGAAACGAAATCCGGCGCGGACCCGCCCATCGCCAGCGAACGCAGGACCCGGCCCGTGGAGTACAGCCCGGAATTGAGACTGGACAACGCCGCCGTCAGCACGACGAGATTCATGATCGTGCCGATCCCCGGTACGCCGAGCGCACCGAAAAAGGTCACGAACGGGCTGGTTCCGGCATGATAGGCGGTCCATGGCATCAGCAGGACCAGCAGCAGCACGGAGCCAACATAGAAGATCGCGATCCGGTACATGACGCTGTTGATCGCCTTGGGGAGTACTTCCCGCGCGTTCTCTGCTTCGCCGGCCGCGATGCCGAGCAGTTCGATACCGGAATAGGCGAATACCACGCCCTGCACGATCACCACCGCCGGCAACAGGCCATGCGGAAAAATGCCCCCGTGTTCCGCAATCAGGTGCAGCCCCGGCGCCTGGCCCGCGACATGATGGCCGGTTATCAGAAATACCACGCCCGTAATGAGGAAGATCACCAGCGCGGCCACCTTGATCAGCGCGAACCAGAATTCCATCTCCCCGAACCAGCGTACCGCGACGAGGTTCATGCTGCCGACGATCAGCAGCGCCGCCAGCGCGAAGACCCATTGCGGAACGGCCGAGAACACGTGCCAATAGTGCATGTAAAGCGCGACAGCCGTGATATCGACGATCCCGGTCATCGCCCAGTTGAGGTAATACATCCAGCCGGCGACGAAGGAGCTACGTTCGCCAAGGAACTCCCGGGCATAGGAGACGAAGCTGCCCGAAGTGGTCCGGTGCATCACCAGTTCACCGAGCGCCCGCAGAATCAGGAAGGCAAAGATCCCGCACACCAGATACACAAGGGCCAGTGCCGGGCCCGCCTGCTGCAATCTGCTGCCGGCGCCCAGGAACAGGCCGGTGCCGATGGCGCCGCCGATGGCGATCATCTGCACCTGACGCGGCTTCAGGCCCTTTTCGTAGCCTTCTTCATGCGATTCCAGCCAGGCTTTCTTTCTGGCTTCATCCTCGGGCCGGGTCGTAGCGGACATTAGGATTCTTTCTCCTGCGCTTTCAGGCTTCTGTGCAACAGTCGTCCATTACATAAAACTGGAAACGCGGAGGTCCGCATCAAGCGTGCGGATTGTCCTCGAAATGATCGGCAACCAGCCGGTTCAGCAGCCGGACGCCGAATGCCGTGGCGCCTTTGGGTGTGATCGGGCCGTCCTTGGCGGCCCAGGCCGTGCCGGCAATGTCCAGATGAGCCCAGGGCTTTCCATTGACGAACCGTTGCAGGAACTGCGCGGCGGTGATCGAGCCGGCGCCCTTGCCGCTGCTGATGTTCTGCACGTCGGCAATCGGCGAGTTTAAATTTTTGTCATAACTTTCGCCAGCCGGCACCAGCGGCATACGCCACAACAATTCCCCCGTCGCCCTGGCGGCGGCCAGCAGTTTTTCGGATAATCCGTCGTCATTGCTGAACAGCCCGGCGTATTCATGGCCAAGGCTTACGATGATCGCGCCGGTGAGGGTGGCAAGGTCGATCATATATTTCGGGGCAAAGCGTTCCTGCGCGTAATACAGCACATCCGCCAAAACCAGCCTGCCTTCGGCGTCGGTGTTCAGGATTTCGATGGTCTGGCCGGAATAGGACTTGACGACGTCCCCCGGGCGCGTTGCGCCGCCCGACGGCATGTTCTCAACCAGCCCGATCAGCCCCACCGCGTCCAGTTTCGCCCGCCGGCCGGCAAGCGCGGCCATCAGCCCGGCAACCGTGCCGGCGCCGGCCATGTCCCATTTCATGTCCTCCATGCCGGCCGCGCTCTTGA
>JAJYAF010000014.1 GCA_021779655.1 Pseudomonadota bacterium | reverse complement strand
TACAAAGGCCGCCCTGGAATAGGGCTTATGCCGGGTTGCGGCGCAGCTTCCCGGCGAACGCCTGGCGAACCTTGGCCACTTTCGGCGCCACCACCGCCTGGCAATAGCCGGCATAAGGATTGCGGGCGAAATAATTATCGTGCTCCGGCTCGGCCCGGTAGAATGGCCCGAGCGGGGTGATTTCCGTGACGATCCTCCCCGGCCAGATCTTCTGGAATTCCGCGGTGATCTCCGCGGCCGTCCTCGCCTGCGCCTCGCCGCTGGTGTAGATCGCGGAACGGTATTGCGTGCCGATATCGTTGCCCTGCCGGTTCAGCGTGGTGGGATCGTGGATCGTGTAGAAGATCCGCAGAAGATCGGCATAGGAGATCACATCCGGATCGAAGGTGATCGCCACCGCCTCGGCATGGCCGGTGGCGCCGCCGCACACCTGCTTGTAGCTGGGGTTGGGCACGTGCCCGCCGGTATAGCCCGATTGCACGGCGAGAACGCCGCGCAACTGCTGATACGCCGCTTCCAGGCACCAGAAGCAGCCACCGGCCAGAACCGCCATTTCCTCTGTCATGTTCTCATCCCTCCTCTTTTCGCGGGTTACCCAGACCGATCGCGCGCATCAATATCTTACGACCGAGCGGATCGACCTGCCCTCATGCATCAGGTCGAAGGCGGTGTTGATCTCTTCCAGCGGCATGGTGTGGGTGATCAGATCGTCGATATTGATCTTTCCGCGCATGTACCAATCGACAATCCTCGGAACGTCCGTGCGGCCGCGGGCGCCGCCAAAGGCCGAGCCTCTCCACACCCGGCCGGTGACAAGCTGGAACGGGCGCGTGGAAATTTCCGTACCCGACGGCGCGACGCCTATGATAACCGATTCGCCCCAGCCCCGATGGCAGCATTCCAGCGCCTGCCGCATGGTGTGGGTATTACCGATGCATTCGAACGAGAAATCCGCGCCGCCGCCAGTGAGATCGATGATGGCCTGCACCACCTTGTCGCGCCCGGTCTCATCCGGATTGATGAAATCCGTCATGCCGAATTTCCGCGCCATCTCCGCCTTGGCCGGATTGAGGTCGATGCCGATAATCCTGTCCGCGCCCACCATCCGCGCGCCTTGAATAACGTTAAGCCCGATGCCGCCCAGGCCGAACACCGCGACATTGGCGCCGGGCCAGACCTTGGCCGTGAAAACAACCGCGCCGATGCCGGTGGTAACGCCGCAGCCGATATAGCAGATTTTATCGAAAGGCGCGTCTTCCCGCACTTTCGCCACGGCAATCTCCGGCAGCACCGTGAAATTGGAAAAGGTCGAGCAGCCCATGTAATGGAAAATCTCCCCGCCCTGGCAGGAAAACCGGGTGGTGCTGTCCGGCATCAGCCCCTGGCCCTGGGTGGTACGGATGGCCGTGCACAGGTTCGAGCGTCGTGAAAGGCAGGTTTTACATTGCCGGCACTCCGGCGTGTAGAGCGGAATGACATGATCGCCGGGCTTGACGGAGGTGACCATCCTTCCCACCTCGCGCACGATTCCGGCACCCTCATGGCCCAGGATCGCCGGAAACCTGCCCTCGGAATCAAGGCCGGAGAGCGTATAGGCATCCGTGTGGCAAACGCCGGTCGCCATGATCTCAACCAGCACCTCCGCCTCCCCCGGCCCCGCGATCTCCACGGTTTCGATGGTGAGCGGCTTGTTCGCCTCCCAGGCGACGGCGGCACGTGATTTCATCGGAACACCTCCAGGCGCGCGCAGACCGCGCGCGCCCATTCTACAAACGGCATGGCCCGTCCGCCATCCCTCCCGGCGGCGTCCAACCGGCGCACGGCGCGACCAGCCGTTCTATTGCCGGACAAAATGCGCTATCATCCTGCTCATGGACCTTGCCGATACCATCAAAACCACCGTCGCCCCGCCGCACAAGGCCGGTTATCCGTTCATCCTGGGCGGCATCGCCGTCGCCCTCATCGGCCTGCTGCTCTGGGACCCCCTCGCCTGGATCGGCGTCGTCTTCACTTTGTTCTGCCTTTATTTCTTCCGCGATCCAGAGCGGGTTCCGCCGCCGCGCGGCGATGTTTTTCTGGCCCCGGCCGACGGGCTGGTGGTGCATGTGGATACGGCCGTGCCGCCCGTGGAGCTCGGGCTTGGCCCGTCGCCCCGGCCGCGCGTGGCCATTTTCCTGTCCATCCTCGATGTCCATGTCAACCGCTCGCCCTGTGCCGGCACGGTGAGCCGGGTTGCCTATCATCCCGGTAGATTCCTGAACGCCGCCGACGACAAGGCCGCCGATGAGAACGAGCGCAACGGTGTCGTGCTGCAACTTCCAACCGGGCAGGAAGCGGCCGTCGTGCAGATCGCGGGGCTGATCGCCCGCCGCATCCAATGCAGCGTCATCCAGGGGCAGATTCTCCTCCCCGGCGAGCGGATCGGCATTATCCGCTTCGGCAGCCGCACCGATCTGTATCTGCCGAACGGCACGCTGCCGCTGGTCGCGATGGGCCAGCGGATGATAGGCGGGGAAACCGTGATCGCCAGTCTTCCGCCAGTCATCGAGGCCGGTCCGCTATCGGCCGGATGATGGAACCGGTGAACGACAGGCCGAATGTCGTGCCGTTAGGGCGCAAAAGGCCCGCGCGCCGGCCGCGCCTTTCCGGGCTCAGCTTCAACAAAATGCTGCCCAACGTGATGACGCTGATGGGCTTGTGCATCGGCTTCTCCGCCATCCGCTTCGCGCTGGATGGCCGGTTCGGCGCCGCTGTGTCGGCCGTGGCCGCGGCCGGCGCGATCGACGGGCTGGACGGCCGCCTGGCCCGGCTGCTCAAGGCCACCTCCCGTTTCGGCGCCGAATTCGATTCGCTCGCCGATTTTCTCTGTTTCGGCATCGCGCCGGCGCTGATCCTCTATTTATGGTCGCTGGACGATTGGGGGGCGATCGGCTTTCTGCCGCCGCTGATGTTCGCCTCCGCCATGGCGTTGCGGCTGGCGCGCTTCAACGCCGCATTGGATACCGCCCCGCCGGCGGCCTTCGCCTATAATTTCTTCACCGGCGTGCCGGCGCCCGCCGGCGCGGTGCTGGCGCTGTTTCCGCTTTTCGTCGGATTGGAGGCCGACCGGCTGCACCTCATCTGGCTGCGGTCCATCGCGGGCTTTCCCCTGTTTTCCGGCGGAATTCTTGCGGCAGCCGCCATTCTTTGCGTATCCACCCTGCCGGTCTGGAGCTTCAAGAATTTCAAGGTGCCAACCGGCGCGGTATTGCCGCTGCTGCTCGGGGTAGTGCTCTTCGTTGCCCTCCTCCTTGCCGACCCTTTCGCGGCCGGAGCGCTTGCCGGCCTTGCCTACATGGTCATGCTTCCCTTCAGCCTGCGCAGCTACCGAAGGCTGGCGAGAGAGGCGGAGCTACGGCGCGGCCTGGCCGAATAGCGGCCGCCCATCCAACAGAACAACATGTCCATCCGGGTCGCGCAACAGCGTGAGGCCCGGGGAATCCGCCGCGAAAACCAGCCGGTCGGCGCAGAGATCGCCCACGCCCCAACGGGTGGGGCTGGCCGGAGGATTGCGATAGCCCAACAACTCCACATGCGGCGAGGGTTGCGGCGGACACAACGCCACCACGTCCACTTCCGCCCCCGTCAATCCGTCCAGCGCATCCTGCTCCCCGCCCCGATTCACCTGCCCCCCCGCGCGATGCAGGCCGATGCCCGCGTAAAAGCCAAGGCTGCTTTCCACCGCGCAGACGCTGATGGCGGAATGGTCGTAACCCGCGGCGTCCCTTTCGATGAATTCCAGCGGATGGCCTTCCGGGTCGCGGAACTTCACCGCCGTTACGCCACCGGAACTGGCGGGCAGGCGAACCGGACCATGGGTTGAAATCGGCTCCGCGCCGCAGGCCAGCGCGCGCCGGTAGGCGGCATGAATATCCGGGCAAAGCAAGGCGATGTGCTGAAACCGCACCACGTTCCCGCCCGCCCGCGGGTACGGCGCTCCCGGCGGATCGCTTTGCGAGAGTTCGATCTCCCGACCGCCGGCTTGCAGACGCAAACACCGCAGCCGCTCAAACCCAAGCAGCGCGGCCAGTTCGAAATCGTCTTCCTCCGCGCCGACAGGCTCGAAGCCCAAAGCCCGCACGTAGAAATCCGCCGCCCGTGCAAGGCTGGAGACATTCCGCGCGATGCGCCTCAACGCCGTTGCCCGCATCGTTCACACCATGGGGCAGCCGCGCGTATTGGTGTAGATCGCGAACAGCCGCTCCCCCCCGCAAATGAACAGCCGCGAAAGATAGCGGCCGCCGAAGCACAAATTTGAAACCGTATGCGGCACGAGAATCTTGCCAAGCAATTTGCCGTTCGGGTCCATGCAATGCACGCCATCGGCGGCGCTGGCCCAGATCCGCCCCTCCTCATCGCAGCGGATGCCATCGGCAAAACCGGGCGTGATCTTCGGCAGGTCGCCGGTATGAGTCAGCGTCCTGCCATCCGCCCCCACGCTGAAGACGCGGATACGCCGGTAGGGATCCTTGCCGAACTGCTCGCCGGATTCGCAGATATAGAGCAAGGATTCGTCAGGGGAAAAACACAAGCCGTTCGGCCCGTCGAACGCCTCCGAGGCAACGTGCAGGCTGCCATCGGGATCGATGCGGTAAACCCTGGGCCGAAGCTCGGAGTGCTGCTTGCCGCCCTCGTAATCCGTATTGATACCGTAATAAGGGTCGGTGAACCAGATGGAGCCGTCGGATTTAACCACGATATCGTTCGGGGAATTGAGGCGCTTTCCCTCGAAGCGATCCGCCAGAACCGTGATACTGCCGTCAAGCTCGGTGCGCATGACACAGCGCTCACGATGCGAGCAGGTCAGAAGCCGCCCCTGCCGATCCCGTGTGTTACCGTTGCTGTAATGCGAGGGAGAGCGGAACACGGAAATCCCTGCCTCGGTCCATCGCATGATACGGTTGTTGGGGATATCGCTGACCAGCAGCATTTCATGATCGGCGAACCATACCGGCCCTTCAAGCCAGCGAAAGCCATCCGCCAGTAATTCCAATGGCGCGTTGGACAGGACAAGACTTGCGAAAATCTCGTCCTCGATAACGATGCCCTCCATGGCTTTACTTGAAATGGCCGGGCGCGCGCACCGGCGGAATATGCAGTTGCACGGTCATCAACACCGCCGGCTGGTTTCCATTGGTACCCGAGCGATGGCCACGGCGTCCATGCGCATCCGTCACACAGCCCTGATCTTCGCCGAATGAAATCTCGCCGGGCCCGAAATCGATCCGGGTGCCGTCCATCGATTCAACCCACCAGGAGCCTGAAAGCGGCACGATCCATTGCGGAGCCGGATTCTCATGCCACTCTCCCACCCAGCCGACCGGCTGCACCGTGAACACCACCGTGGATTCACCGCGCGGCTGCCGGTTGTTCCACTGCGGCGCGGCATCGCCCACCCCCTTGAAGTCGAAATTCCTCAACGCCACCCTGGTTTGATGGCTGACCCCCTGCGCATCCGTCCAAAGGTGCCAGTAGTCTATTTGCGGCGGTGTCGGCATTGTCGTGTTCCCCTCATTCCCATTGCTGGTTGCCTGCCGCGACCGGCGCGGAAGCCAGCGGGTGGCTTACAACAAAGTCCAGCGGATAAAATCCGGCCGTGGCGATCAGCAGCAACAACCCGCCGACCACGCAGAAATTCTTGGTGAAATCCCAGAAATGGTTTCGCGCGATGCTATCCCCCTGCGCCCAGAAATCCGGATAGGCCCAGAAATTATGAAAAAGGATCGCCGTCAGCGCGCAATAGCCCGCAAGGATGAAGGCCGCGATATGGTCATGCCAGCCAGAAACGATGCAAACCGGCGTGATGAACTCCACCGCCATGCCCAGGATCAGCAGGCATGGCGCGCAGGGAAGAAACGAACCGCTCGCCTGTTTGATGGCGCCATCCCAGTGAATGATCTTGTCGATCCCGCTGAACGGGAACATGCATACGAGACATATCCGCGCGAGCAGCGGCAGCGCATGAAGGTTCAGCCAAAGCATCATGCCTTGAGCCTTTCCTTGATATGATCGGCGACACGCAGGGCATTGGCAATGATGGTCAGTGTCGGGTTCACGCTTCCTATGGAGGGGAAAAAGCTCGCATCGGTGACGTAGAGATTGTCGAGTTCATGGGCCTTGCAATGGATATCCAGCACGGAGCTTGCCGGATCGTGGCCGAAGCGGATCGTGCCGGCCTGATGCGCGGTTCCGGAAAGCGAGATGTCCTGTTTGAAATAAACTTTCCGATCAAGCAGGACCGGGCGCTTTGTCGCGCCCGACATCACATGCTTGAATTTTTTTCTCAGCATCCGGTGCGCCTCCATGTTGGTGTCCCGGAACTCCAGAACCACTTGCCCGCCGTCATAGCGAATCCGGTTCTGCGGCAGGGGAATATCCTCCGAGGAAAGCCAAAAATCCATCGAATGGCGCGCCATCAGATGAAACGGCGAATCGGGCAGCCATTTGAGCCATTGCGGCAGCGCCTCCCCCTTTATCTGCGCCGTATGGGTCGCAGCGCACATCTGGATAAGCCCGATGGGATAAGGGTAATCCTCCGCGCCGAGGTAATAATCGCTCACCGCCAGGGTTTTTTGAAACACCGTGTCGTTGCGTTCCGCGCTGAGCGCCATCAGAACCGATTGGTTATGCCGCATGTAATTGCGCCCGACCTGGTCCGAGCCGTTGGCAAGCCCATCGGGGTGGGCGGAATTATGCGAGCGCAGCAGCAACAGCGCCGAGGACAGCGCGCCGCAAGCGACCACGACGATATCTCCGGAAAAAACCTCGGTTTGTCCGCGATATTCCGCAACCACCTCCGTAACCCGGCCGCCCGCCGGATCTGTATGAAGCTTGCTCGCGTATGCGTTGGTGAGCAAAGTCAGGTTCGGATAAGCGGCCAGGGCAGGGTCCACGCAAACCACCTGCGCGTCGGCCTTCCCATTCAGCAGGCAGGGAAACCCATCGAAGGCGTCGCAGCGGATACAGGTGCTCCCCGGCGTGACCCGGCCGTCCTTTTCCTCCAGAAGCACGCCAAGCGGTAGATGAAAGGGATGCAAGCCGGCCTGCCTGAGATCCGCTGCAAGCTGCTCTATTTTCGGCTCATGGCTTACAGGCGGATACGGAAATTCGCCGCTCCGTGGCGCCTCCGTCGGATCTTCCCCGGACTGGCCATGCACATGAAAAAGCTGTTCCGCCTCGGCGTAATAGGGCTCGAAAACATCGTAACCCAGGGGCCATGCCGGCGATATTCCGTCCGGATGCGCCAGCTCCTGGAAATCCCGCTCGCGCAGGCGGATCAACGCCGCGCCGTAAACCTTGGAGTTTCCGCCGACAAAATAGTGCAAGGCCGGGTTGAAACGCTTCCCATCATGATCCAGCCAGGTTTCACGGGCCTGATACGCGTTCTTCAGAAAAACATGGCCGGCGTCCCAGTTCTTCTGGCTGCGCGGCAGGTAATCCCCGCGCTCCAGCAGAAGGATTTTCTTCCCCGTCGGCGCCAGGCGATGGGCGAGCGATGCGCCCCCCGGACCCGAACCGATGACAATGATATCGTAATGATCAGCCGGCATGGGTGTAAGCCGTTCGCGGGTCGGAAACCTCGCCTTCCCGGCCGGCCTGCACCCCGGCCAGCGTATAGGCGGAAATGATCAGCCCGATATGGGAAAACGCCTGGGGAAAATTACCAACCAACCGTTTTTTCTGCGGATCGTATTCCTCCGCCAGAAGCCCGACATCGTTACAAAGTCCCACGAGCCTGTTGAACAGCGCGCGCGCATCGTCAACGCGGCCGAGCAGCGCATAGCACCCCACCAGCCAGAAACTGCAAGCCAGAAAGGCCCCCTCGCCTTCCGGCAAACCATCCTCGGCCTCCGCCGTATCATAGCGAATCACGAATCCATTGCGCAGCAGCTTGCGCTCGATCGCTTCGACCGTTCCTATAATCCGTGGATCCTCCGGCGGCAGAAACCCCACCATGGGAATCATCAGCAACGCGGCATCCAGATTCTTTGAGCCGTAATGTTGCACAAACGAATTCAACGCCGTATCGAATCCTTTTTTACACACATCGTCATGGATTTCCTGGCGCCACGCGCGCCAGTCATCCAACGGCGCCTCGCGTTCGAATTCCTCGGCCATGCGGATCGCGCGGTCCACCGCAACCCAGGCCATCACTTTGGAATGGGTGAAATGCTTCCGGCCGCTGCGGACTTCCCAGATCCCGTCGTCCGGCTTGTCCCATATCTCTTTGAGATGATCGAGCAACTTGCGCTGCAGACCCCACACGATATCATCGGCCGGCAGGCCCCTGACTCGGCCGAAATAAAGCGCCGCCATTACCTCGCCGTAAACGTCGAGCTGTATTTGTCCGGCAGCGGCGTTGCCAATACGCACTGGCGCGGAATTCTCGTAGCCCGGAAGCCACGGGACGACCCATTCATCCAGTCGCCGTTCGCCGCCAATTCCGTACATGATCTGCAACTGGTCCGGACTTCCGGCGATGGCGCGAACCAGCCATTGCTGCCAGGCATTGGCCTCCTCTACGTAATTGGATTCGAGCAGCGCAAACAGGCTGAGCGTCGCATCGCGCAGCCAGCAGAAGCGGTAATCCCAGTTGCGCGGCCCGCCTACCTGTTCCGGAAGCGATGTTGTCGCGGCGGCGACGATCCCTCCGGTTTCGAAATGTGTAAGTCCTTTAAGCGTAATCAGCGAACGGCGCACGATATCGGTATATTCGCCCAGACCGGAAAACCGATGGCTCCATTCGTGCCAGCCCCTGTCCTCTACATCGATAATTTCCGTCACGTCGAGCATCATCGGGCTTGGATGGTACGATCTCGACCAGCTGACCGCGAAATCAACCTCGTCACCGGCATCGACCTTGAAGCTCGCGGTGGTGCGCATGTCTTTGTTGACCGTCGGCACCGTGGATTGCAGCAACAACCGGTCGGGTCCCACGATAAACTGGATACGCCCATCCTCGGTGCGCGAGACCCAGGGAATTGAAATTCCGAAATCGAACCGGACGACCAGCTCCATTTCCATCTCGACGCTACCCGTGATTCCCCGCACCCGGCGCACGACGGTCGATCTTCCACCGCCGCGAGACATGCAGTCGATCAGCATGGCAGAGCCGGTTTTCGTTTCGAATACGGTTTCCAGGATCAGGGAGCCATCGCGGTAATGCCGGGCGAGTTTCGCCTGTTTTTCCTTGGCGCGAATTTGCCAGAACCCGTTATCCTCGCTCCCCAGCAGCGCGGCGAAGCAGGCACCGGAATCGAAGCGGGGCAGGCACAGCCAGTCAATCGAACCCGCCCGGCTCACCAGCGCCATGGTTTCGCAGTTGCCGATAACGGCGTAATCCTCGATCGGTACGGACATCCCCTCATCCGCCGGTAGCGAAGCCGGGATAGAGGGTCATGCCGCCGTCGACAAACAGCGTCGCGCCCACGATATAGTCCGCCGCGTCCGAAACGAGCCAGGCAACGGCCCGGGCAATGTCTTCCGGTTCGCCGATCCGGTTATAGGGGACCAGCGTCATCAGATCGGCATAGGCCGCGGATGTCTGCCACGCCGCCGTGTTGATCGGCGTGCGAATCGCACCCGGGGCGATCGCATTCACCCGAATGCGGTGCGGCGCCAGTTCCTGGGCGATGCTTTCCATCAAAAGCTTTATCCCGCCCTTGGAAGCCGCATAATTCGCGTGCCCTCCCCAGGGGATTTCCTGATGCACGGAACTCATGCAGATAATCTTTCCCACGGCAGCGGATACCCGGCGATCGAGCCCGCGCCGCCGGAATTCCCGCACCGCCTCGCGGGCGCAGAGGAACTGTCCGGTCAGATTGATCCCGATCACCGTGTTCCATTGTTCCAGCGTCATCTGCTCGAAAGGCGCGTCGCGTTGCAGTCCGGCGTTGCTCACCGAGATGTGCAGCGTTCCGAAATGCGAGATCGCCTTGGCGAACATGGCCTGCACTTCGTCTTCCTTCGACACATCCGCCTTGATCGTGATCGCGCGGCCGCCCAAGGATATGATTTCCTGCG
Organism: Pseudomonadota bacterium; assembly: GCA_021779655.1. The sequence goes on along the minus strand of JAJYAF010000014.1, from coordinate 4,605 downwards.
CCACGGCATCGGCGGCTTCCGGAGCCGTAACGTAATTTATCACCACATCCGCTCCGGATTTTCCAAGCGCGATGGCCGTGGCTTTGCCGATGCCGGAATTGGCGCCCGTAACCAGCGCGGGCTGACCGATCAGCGTTTTGGGATATTCCACATGTGGCAGGTCCGGCTTGTCCTCGGCGGGTACGCTGGCAATCTTTCCCGGCTCTGCCTGCATGTTGTTTTCCTGTCTTAAAAGTTACGTTTCGCCGCCAGCGCACGATCGGTCAGATAACCCAACTCGAAACGATCACGCTCTACGACTTCGAAGTTTACAAACTGTAGGTAGGGACACGCCGCGCGATTTCAACGAAAGGCTCCGATCAGCATCGCGCCGGCATGGTTTCGAACCGATTACAAAACTGATAAGGTTTTCCCAGCACCGCGCGCGGCCGGTCAGCCTCAAGGCTGGCCGGTATTATTCCACGGCGGATCGAAGCATCATCGGCCGGTGCGTGGCATCCGCTTTGGCATGCCTTTCCACCTCGGCATCATAGAGCGCTTCCAGCGCGCTGGTCTGCCTGGTCAAGTCGAACTGCTGTTTCATCTTTTCCCGCCCGGCGCCGCCCAGCCGCCGGCGCAGCGCCATATCCCCGAGCAGCAGCCTGAGCCTTGCCGCCAGGGCCTCGACGTCGCGCTCCGGCACGAGAAATCCGGTCTTGCCATCCTCAATTCCCTCGGGGATGCCGCCGACCCGCGAGCCGATCACCGGCACGCCGGTCGCCGCGGCTTCCAGCACCGTCATGCCAAGCCCCTCCTCCCGCCCGGAACGGGTACGGATGCTGGGCGCCACCACAATCGCGGCGCCGCGCATCGCCGCCAGCACTTCGGCATGCGCAAGCACGCCGGCGAACTCCACCCGCTCGGCAAATCCGCTGGCGGCGGCCTCCTTTTCCAGCCGCTTCCTCAGGCTGCCATCGCCGATCACCCTGAGCCGGGTTCGCGGAAATTCCCCGGCAATTCCCGCGAACGCCCGCAGCAGCGTCGCCGTGCCCTTCACCGGCTCCAACCGGGCGACGTGCAGGATGAGATCGCCCTCCTCCGCCGCTTCGCGTGGCGAAATGGCGGCGAGGTCCACGCCGATATAATGCACCGCGCTGCGCTCCGGCGGAAAACCCAGCGCCAGAATCCTGCCGCGCAAAAACGCCGAGGCACAGAGGAACAGGCCGCCCGCGCGGGCCAGCGCCCGCCGCTCCAGCGCGTAACGCTGCCAGGCCGGATTGGCGAGCAGCCCGGGCAGCGAAAGCGTGGCATCGAAGCCGTGAAAAGTGGTGATGAGCGGCACGCCGAGCCGCGCCGCCAGCCGGCGCGCATAGACCCCCTCCACGCCGAAATGCGCATGGATCAGCGCCGGCCGCCGTGCGCCCAGTAACCGTAAATAGGGCGCCGGGCTGCCGGTGAGCATCTGCCGCCCCGCCGCCAGCATCGGCCAGCCCGCGGCATCGGCAATCGCGAGCGTTTCGGCGCCGGCGGGTGCCGCGCCGTGGCGCAGCCGGCCGAGGTAGAGCGGGCGGTAGCGGGTGAGCGCCTGCGCCTGCTGGGTGATGAACGGCTCCGACGGCTTGAACAGATTGTGGCGAAAGATCACCACCTCGCGCATCGCGCCCGGTCCCTCAGTTCACCGAGCCGAGGCGAGACGCTCCGCCCCGCGCAGCAGGCCGAACCGCCGGCCCAGCTCGGCGAACAACCCTATCGCCCGGTCGATCTGCTCAGGTCCATGCGCCGCGGTCACGCTTGAGCGCAGCAGGGCCAGCCCTCTCGGCGTGGCGGGCGGCAGGCTCACATTCGTATAAACGCCTGCCTTCAGCAGCGCGGCCCAGAGGCCAAAGGCTGTCTCCGGGGACGGCATGATCGCGGAGACGACCGGGCTGGGTTCAGGCCCCAGCTCGTAGCCCAGCGCGGCCAGGCCGTGATAGAGATGCTGGGCGTTGTTCCAGAGCCGCTGGCGCAATTCCGGCCGCTGGCGCAACTGTCCCAGCGCCGCTTCCGTGGCCGCGATCACGCCGGGCGGCAGCGAGGCCGTGAACATGTAAGGCCGGCTGATCACCCGCAAAATCTCCGCGCCCTCCATGTCCGTGACACAGAAGCCGCCCACCCCGCCCAGGCTTTTGGAAAACGTGCCGACGATGAAATCCGCGTCCGCCTCCACCCCGGCCTCCTCCGCCAGGCCGCGCCCGTTCCGCCCGAGCACGCCGAGCGAATGCGCCTCGTCCACCACCAGATAGGCGCCATATTCGCGCTTCACCGCGGCCATTTCCGCGAGCGGCGCCTTGTCCCCCAGCATGGAATAAATGCCCTCCACCACCACGATCTTGTCGCCAGGCTGGTCCTTCAGCCGGCACAGCCGGACGGCGAGATCCTCAGGGTTGTTATGGCGAAACCGTGTCACCTGCGCCAAGGCCAGGCGCGAGCCGTCATAGATGCTCGCATGGGAGTCGGCATCCAGCAGCAGATGGTCGTTCTTGCCGGCAAGCGCCGAGATAATGCCGAGATTGGCCTGGTAGCCGGTGGAAAACACCATGCCGTGCCGCCGGCCGTAAAACGCGGCAAGCGCCCGTTCCAGGCGGCGATGGCCCTCATAGCTGCCATTGGCGATGCGCGAGCCGGTGGTGCCGGTGCCAAAGGCGCGCGTGGCCGCGACCGCGCTTTCGATGACCGCCGGATCATAGGTGAGGCCGAGATAATTGTTCGTCCCCAGCAGCAGAATTTTCCGCTCGCCGATCATCGCCTCGGTGGGCGAGAGGATACGGTCGAACGCGACGGTGAACGGGTTCATCCCCGCGCTTTCCTGCCGCTGATACTGATCCGCCAGCGGGGCGAACTTGTCGAACAGGCCCATCCCGCTATGTCGCGATCTTCAGTTGCCGCACGGTTGCGACCAGATCGCCCAGGGTCTCCACCTCGGCGATTTTATCGAGCGGCACTGAAATATCGAGCTTGTCCTCGATCTCCATGACGAAATCCATCATCGCGACCGAATCGAGGCCGAGGTCCTCGCTGATATGCGTCGCGTCGGAAACCGTTTTCTCGCCGGGAAGCATATCGCGCAACGCCCTGTAGATAACGTCCCGTATCTCGTTCGCGCTGTCCGACATCCGTCCGCTTCACTCCGATCAGGGGAGACATACACACAAGCCGGATCCCCAAGGAATCGGCTTGCATCCTATACATGACAAAGCCATCTCTTTTAAGGATCACCTCTTTAAGAATCATCTTTTTAAGGATCCCTGGCCGCCTTGTCACGGGTCATGTCCCCCGGCTAGTTTTTGTCGGGCCGCCCCAACCCCGGGGCCGGCGTTTCGAGATGCCTTGAGGAGACGATCGGGTCCGGTCTTTTGAATATCGATCAATATCTGCTGCGCTGCACGTTCCTGCCCTTCTGCGCGATTCTCGCCGTGCTGGCCGCCTTGTTCGGCGGCTTCAGCCTCGCCGGCATCCTGGGAGACGCCGTGGGCGGCCTGCTGCCGGCCGGCATCATCGCGGCGCTCGCCGGGCTCAAGCTGCTGATCGCGCTGGATGTCCTCATTCCGATTTCGCTTTTTATCGCCGTGGTGGTCTGCTTCGGCCGGCTGCAGGCCGACGGCGAAATGACCGCGCTGCTGGCCCTGGGCATCAGCCCGTTCCGCCTGCTGCGGCCCGTCCTGGGGCTGGCGCTCGGGCTGGCGGTCGTGGTCGCCTGCCTCTCGCTGTTCGTCCGGCCCCTGGCCTATATGCAATCGCATTCCCTCTCCGCGCGCGCCTCAGCCATGGTGAATGTGAATGCCATGCAGGCCGGCATGTTCTATGCAAGCGACGATGGCCGGCAGGTCATCTTCCTCGCGAACCGGCAGACCCGGCAGGCCGGAGCGCTGGGTATCTTCGTGGTTCGCAAAACCGGCCCCCATATGGCCGTCATCTCCGCCGCACAGGCCGATCCCGCCATCACCGGGCCACATGGCGGGCAGCTCGTCCATCTCTCTGGCGCGCATATCTATAAATTCAACATGGACGATCCTGCGCAAAACGAAATCATCACGGCCTCGGGCCTCGACCTCGATCCCGAGGGAGCGCTGCCGGAGCCGCCGGGTTACAGCTCCGTGGCCGCTGGCACCCTGGGCCTCGCCCGCTCGCACCGGCCGCGCGATGTCGCCGAGCTGCAATGGCGGCTCTCAACCGGCCCTTCCACTTTGCTGCTGGCGCTTCTGGGCTGCGCGCTCTGCCGGAGCCGGCCACGGCAAGGCCGGTTCGCGCGGTTCGGGCCGGCGATCTTCGCCTATTCCGCCTATTATCTGCTATGCACCACCGCCCGCACCTGGGTGGAGCATGGCGAAGTGGGCGCATTTCCCGGGCTATGGTGGGCACCCGGCGCGCTGGCGCTGGGATTGGCGCTGTACTGGCAGCGGCAGGCCTTGCGCAACGCCCTCCTGGCCATCGGCCGTCTGCGCCATCCGGCGCACCGGATCCGGTTGGCGGAGTGAAGGCGATGCTGCTGGACCGCTATATCGGCTGGACGGTGCTGCGCGCCTTCCTGCTGATCGCCGCCGGCCTCACCGCCTTGTTCAGCCTGCTGGTTTTCGTGGAGCAGCTCGC
>JAJYAF010000013.1 GCA_021779655.1 Pseudomonadota bacterium | reverse complement strand
CGGCTATGGGATGCATTTCATCCGGCTGGATGTCGCGCCGATGATTTACGGCACCGGCGGCTGCACCTTCGTGACCTGGTTTTTCACGGTCCTCGCGGTCACGCGGCTTTTCGCCTGGCTGTTCGAGCGCAGCAAGTTCGGTTTCATCGCCGCCTGGCTGCTGATCGCTGGCTTGATTTTGCTCGCGAAGCGTCTGCATCTTCCAGACAACCTCTGGGAGTGGCGAAACTGGCCGGCGGCGACGCTGTTTACCCTTCTCGGCATGCATTTGAAGAAGGATTGGCAGGTTCCGCGCTGGCTCGGGATGGCGGGATTGATCGGCGGGCTGCTGCTCACCTGGTTCAACGCGCCTGGAATATGGCATACGCGCCCTTGTCTGACCTGCCATATCAACTTCGTGGCCGAGCCGATGGTGGGATCCTATGGCTCTCTACCCGTCTTTCTCGCCGAGGAGATGCTGCTTTTCGTGTTTTTCCTTTATGCGGCACAGTCTCCGCCGGTGCTGATCGGCCGCATCGGGCGCTATTTCGGCCGGGCCTCGCTGCAATTTCTGCTGCTGCACGGCTGGCTGGTGGTGGGGCTGGAACCGGCAATCGCCGCGCAACTGCCGCACCGGGAAAGCATTTTGCTGATCATCGCGATCCTGCTTCTCACGCCGCTCCTGCATGCGATATTCTTCAAATACACGGAAAACCTGCTGAACAGGGTTCTCGCGGCGTGCTTCGCCTATGGCCGGTCGGCCGTCGATTTCTGCTACAGGATCGTGCGTTGGAGGCGCGTGGGCGGCATGGGAGTGTTTCTGCCATGAGCGCCTACGATGCGGCGGGGCCGATACAGGAAAGGACCGGGTTGATGGCTAACGCGCCCCTGATCTCAGTGGTAATACCGGCCCGCAACGCCGCGGCGACCTTGGCGGAGACACTGACGAGCCTGCTCCGCCAGAGTGAGACGGATTGGGAGGCGTTCATCATCGATGACCGTTCAACCGACGCCACGGCCGAAATCATTGCCGAATATACGGCGCGCGACCCCCGTTTTTCGGCGATCATGGGAGAAGGCAAAGGGGTCGCGCGCGCCCGCAATCTTGGCATAGCCAGGGCGCGAGGCAGGTGGCTGCATTTCCTCGACGCGGATGACTGGACCGATCCGCGCTTTTTTGAAAAGCTGCTGGACGCCTTGCGGCAGAACCCCTACGCGGTCGCCGCCTTCTGCGGCTACCGCCGGGTAATGCCGGGCGGGTTGATCACCGAATCATATCGCATGCCGGTGCTGCCGAACGATCCATTCGAGGATTTCGCGCGCGGCTGCCTGGTTGCGATCCATGCCGTGCTGGTGGAGCGGGAGGTCATCGTCCGGCTCGGCGGTTTCGATCCTGATCTGACGAATTGCGAGGATTGGGATCTCTGGCAGCGGGTCGCCCGGTTCGGCCGGCGCTGGGTATTGGTGGACGAAAGCCTGGCCTATTACCGGACGGACGGGCCTTCCTTAAGCCGGAACGTGGACTGGCTGCTTTCTCATAGCCGCACGATCATCGGCCGCGGTTTCGGAGAGGACCCGCGGATCGCCGGAATGGAGCCGGAGCACGCCGCCGGCGCCTCGCTCTCGCACGGCAGCAAGGAACAGGCGCTTGCCTATAACGCGCTTTGGACCTTGGGCATGGATTGCGGCGCCGGGGGGCCGGGCCTGGTGGATGAAGCCATGTTGCGGCCCTTTACCGAGGCGGCGATGGAGGCTTTCGCCATTGCCACCGTGATTTTCGAAGGGCTGGTCGTCGGGTTGCGCGCCATGCCCGAGCAGGTGGCGCAGCGTTGGCCGGACTATGGCGAGAAGCTCACCGGCCTGATTGCCTGGCTCGGCGAGATTTGGAACGATCCGGCGGCGGCCCGCGCCATCCAGTATCATCTGGAGGAGCGCATCCTTTATTCCGAAAAATTCAGCGTGCCGCGGCGCCTTGCCCTGACCCAGAGCGTACGGGTCGATCTCCTCAAGCCGCCCGAGACGGCGCTGCCACCAGGGGTTGACCGTCTTTATGTCTGCATCACCGAGGGCGAACGCGTGCGGACCCATTTGACCGCTGCCGCGCTGGGCACATTCACCAGGCGCCAATGGCTGCTCACCCGCGGCGTTGACACCGAAATGGGCTTCCGGCGCTGGCATAAGGCGCAGGCCAGGAAAGCCTGGTATTGGCTGCTGCGCGAGATGGCGCGCATGCTTTGGCAAAACTCCGGGCTGCCGCGCCATCGCGTGGCGCTGCGGGAGGCATTGGGCCAGGCGGCCAGGCAGGCCCGGCTTCGGGTCCTGGGCCAGCTCGACCCGCCGGGAAGCCATGCGGCGCGGCTTGCAGAGATCAAGGCCTGGGCCTCGGCTTACGCCGCGGAGCACGGCATGGTGGATGCCGTGAAGCCGCCGCAGCGCCATGGGGAAGACGGCGTGGATCACGACAACCGGCAGGGTCATTTCGAAAATCTTTTCGCAACCGAAGACCCCTGGAACTACGGCTCGGCCTATGAACAGGAAAAATACGCGCGGCAGCTCGATATGCTCCCCGACGGCGAGATCCCCCGCGCGCTGGAGCTTGCTTGCGCGGAGGGGCATTTCACCCTCCAACTCGCGCCGCGCGTCACGCATCTGCTGGCAACCGACATCGCCCCCACGGCGCTGGCAAGGACAAAGGCACGCTGCGCCGCGCACAAGAACATCACCTACCAGGTGCTGGACCTCTCCGTGGGACCAATTCCCGGCGAGATGGACATGATTTTCTGCTCCGAGGTGCTCTATTATCTCTCGGGCGAGGCCGAGTTGCGGCAGATCGCGCAAAAGATCGCCGCGGCGCTGCGGCCCGGCGGCTGCCTGATTACCGCCCACGCTTACGTGCTGAAGGACAATCCCGGCCGCACCGGGTTCGACTGGGACACGGTGTACGGCGCCGAGGTGGTGCATCGGGTATTCAGCGAAACCGCTGGTCTTCGGCTCGAACGAACGATCGAGACCGAATTGTACCGGATCGACCGCTTTCGCCGGGTCGGGGAAGACGCGGTCGCGGTTTCGCCGCCGGCTGTTGAGATGCTGCCGCTGGCTGCGCTTGAACGGGAAGTCGGCCGTTTCGTGGTGTGGGGCGGTGCGCAGGTGCTGCGGGAGGAAGTGAACCGGACGGAGCGGCGCAGCCAGGTGCCGGTTCTGATGTACCATGGCGTGTCCGAGGATGGCCCGCCCGGGCTCACCCGCTACCGGGTAACGCCGGCCCTGTTCAAGGCGCAGCTCCGCTGGCTGCGTGCCAATGGCTATTATACCATCGATTCCGGCCAGCTGGCGCAGCAGATGGCGAGCGGCCAGCCCTTTTACGGCCGGCCGGTGATGCTGACCTTCGATGACGGCTTTCAGGATTTCGCGGAGAATGCCTGGCCGCTCCTGCTCGAACATGATTTCACGGCCGAAGTGTTCGTGGTCACCGGCCGGGTGGGACAGACGGCTAGCTGGGATGCCAGGCTTGGCCCGCCGACGCCGCTGATGAACGCGGCGACCATCGCCCGGCTGGCCGCCGAGGGGGTCTCGTTCGGCAGCCATCTCGCAACGCACCGGCCGGTGGATGGACTCTCGAGCCTGGAGCTGGCGCGCGAGCTGGCCGGTTCCCATGCCATGCTGGAACGCTGGCTGGGCAAGCCGCCGGTTGGCTTCGCGGCGCCGTTCACCATCGTTGACAATCGCCTGGGATGGGTCGCCGATCAGACCGGCTACCGGATCGGCTTCGGCTCCGGCAGCGGGGCCGCCCGCCTCGATGCAGACCCGTTGAACCTGCCGCGTATCGTGGTGGAGGGCGGGTGGCATCTGGACGAATTCATCCGTTGCATGGAATCCTGGCTGTGAGCGCCGATCTGGTGAGCGTTGTGGTGCCCGCCTACAACGCGGCGAAGACGCTGGATGAGACCTTGCGCAGCGTACGCGGACAAACCCATGCCACGCTCGATATCGTGGTGGTGGACGACGGTTCCACCGATGCGACCGCCATGCTCGCGCAAACCCATGCCGATGCCGACCCGCGGGTCCGCCTCATCCGCCAGGCCAATAGCGGGGTGGCGGCCGCCCGCAACACCGGCTGGCGCGCCGCCCGTTCGGACTTTATCGCCCTGATCGATTCCGACGACCTTTGGGCGCCTCACATGGTTGAAAAACTGTTGGCGGCGCTGCGCGAGGGCGGCCCCAAGGTAGGGGTGGCCTATTGCTTCTTCGCGCATATCAACGCGCATAGCATGGCCTATCCGTATCATTATCCCGACCCATGCTCCGGCGACGTGCTCGACCGGATTTTGCAGCACAATTTCACCGGCTGCGGAAGCACCATGCTGGTGCGCCGCGAGGCCTTGATCGCCACCGGCGGCTTCGACGATTCCCTGCGCGCGGCCGGCGCGCAGGGATGTGACGATTATCTGTTCTGCTGCCGCGCGGCGGAGCATTTCCATTTTGCCTGCGTACCGGAAGTGCTGGTGGGATACCGTGAATCGACCACCGGCATTTCGAGTTCGGCGGGCCGCATGCTGCGGTCCTGGATGCTGGTCGCGGAACAGATGACGGCGCGGCAGCCGGCCAAGCGCGACCTGATCCTGCAAGGCGTTCGCGGCTATGCGGAATGGATGCTGGGGATTGCCGTCGCGCATCGGCAGTCCGGCAAGGTGCGGGCGATCCTGTGGCTGCTGCTGCGGTATCACCCGCAGATTGCATGGCAAGTGATGACGGGTTTCATGCCGCGCATGGCGATTCACCAGATGCGGCATCTTAAAGGTCGGACCGGCGCGCGACTACGCGGGTGGCTCGGCGGGCAACCGCGCGGGCGGGTGGCACAGAACCCGCAAAAGCCGCAACTGGCGCCGTTTCCAATCGGCGCCCTGCCGGCGCCGGAAGGCGGCGACCCATGACGGCCGGGGCGAAGCCGAAACGCGGCGTTCGACGGGCGGCGTTGAGGGATCTGATGCGGCTGCTGGCGATCATCGGCAAGCCGGCATGGGCCACGCCGGCGCTGATCCTGCTGGGGCTTGCTTCGTCCTTCGCCGAGACCATGGGCATCACGCTGATCCTGTTGTTCCTCTATGCCGTGACCGGGCATGCCGGCGGCTCCGGCAGCGGGATGCTCGGGCATTTTCTCGGGCTGGCCGCGCGGCGTTTCGGCGGGACCGATGAACTGGCCGCGCTGATCCTGGTGCTGATCATCGCCCGCGGGGCGCTGGCGATGGTCTATAACCGGATCAGCACGAATGTGGGCGCGGGCTTGAGCGAGCGGGCGCGTAACATGGTGCACCAGCAGTATTTGAACGTCTCTTACGGGTTCATTCAGCGTCATACGCCGGCCGCGCTGATCGAGGTGCTGGCGACCGAGACATGGGAAGTCGCCACGGCCTATGGGGATTTCACCCGGATCATCATCAATGCCTGCTCGGTTTCGGTTTTCGCCTTGTTTCTGGCGATAATCTCCTGGAAGATCATGGCGGTCGCCTTTGCCGGCTCCGCCATCATCGCAGGCGCGTCGCGGCTGCTCACGGGGCGGGCGCGGGCGCTCGGGCTCAAGGTCAAGCAGACCCACGAATATCTCGGCGTGCAGATGCTGATGACAATCCATGGCATGCGGACCATCCGGGCTTTCGGGCAGGAAGCGGCCCATCAGGAGCGCTTCTCCCACACTTCCTGGGAAGCCAAGGAGGTGACGAACGCGCTCGCCCGGCTTTCCGCCTGGATCGGGCCGATTACCGAAGTCGGTTATCTTGCGATCCTCTGCGTGATCGTTGCAGGCTCAGCCTGGTGGCATACGAGCTTCGCGATCACGCTCGCGGCGGTTGCGCTGCTGTACCGGTTGCAGCCGCATACGCGCGAGCTGGAGGACCATTTGCTGCACCTGGCGCAAATTCAGCCTCAACTGCACTCTGTTAGAATGATGCTGGAGAACCGCGACAAGCAATATGCGCCGCCCGGCTACCGGCCGTTCGACTCCGTAAAAGACAATATCGCGTTCCGCGACGTGAGCTTCCGCTATTCGGCGGATTCAGCGGAGGTTCTCTCGGGCGTGTCATTCGAAATTCCGGCCGGCACCACGACCGCGCTGATCGGCGCCAGCGGTGCCGGCAAAACCACGATCGTCAATCTGCTGCTGCGGCTCTATGCGCCGACTTCCGGCGGCATTTTCATAGATGGCGTGCCGATCGAGGATTTGCGGCGGGACGACTGGGTGCGGCAGATGGGACTGGCCGGCCAGGATGTGGAACTGGTGGAAGGCACGGTGATGGACAATATCCGGATGGCCGATCCGTTCTGTCCGGAGGAGAAGGCAATCGCCGCCGCCAGGGCCGCCGGGGTCGCTTCCTTCGTGGAGGCGCTGCCTGAGAAATACGAGACATGGATTGGACCGGAGGGACTGCGGTTCTCGGGCGGCCAGCGCCAGCGGATCGGACTGGCGCGCGCAATCCTGCGCGATTCCAGGCTGCTTATTCTGGACGAGGCGATGAGCGCGCTCGACCGCGGGCTGGAAGACAAGGTGAGGAACGAGATCCGGGCGCGCCTGAAATCGCGCACGACACTGATCATCACCCATCGGCTGGAGACGGTTCGGGATGTCGGACATGTCGTATGGATCGATAATGGCAAACTACGCCGGCAAGGGCCTCCGGGGGCCGTGCTCCCGGAGGCGATCAGGGTTCTCGGGCCGCCGGAGGCGCTGGGTACCGCGCCGCTGGGATCGGGTTGAAGCGAAACGAGCGGCCAGTGCATGAAAACATGCCTCATATAGCGCGGGCCGAGCCGGCCCAACGGCCGGACTCCCGCTCTGGCCTGGGGCAACGCCATGCCGCGCCGGGGGGCGTGAAAGAGCTGATCGGCCGGTTGCTTGCTCCGCCTCGCGCCGCGCTGCGCGCCCTTATCTACCGGTTCTATGAAACCCGGCTCGCCAGCCGGGTGGCGGCGGGCCCCATGCCGCGGCATGTCGGCCTCATTCTCGACGGCAACCGGCGGCATGGCCGGGCCAATGGCCTTTCCGATCCCCAGGCGATCTACCGCCTGGGAGCGCAGAAGCTCGATGACGTTCTGAGCTGGAGCGCGGAACTGCAAATTCCGATGCTCACGCTCTGGGTATTCTCGACGGATAATCTTGGCCGGCCGGAAGCCGAAATTGGCGGTATACTCGGCGCGCTTGAGACGAAAATGCGGGAACTGGCGGCCGATCCCCATATCGCCAGGCGAGGCGTGCGGGTGGCGGCGATCGGCCGACGGGAAATTCTGCCCAATGCGCTGCTGACAGCCATAGACGCGGCCGAGCAAGCAACGCGGGGCAATGAACGGATGGTGGTGACCTTGGCCGTGGGCTATGGCGGGCGGGAGGAAATTGCCGACGCCGTACGTTCGCTCCTGGCGCGCTGCGCCGAACAGGGGCTCTCCACCGCGGAGGCTGCCGTCCAAGTCACGCCGGAGGCGATCCGGCGGCACCTGTATCTGGCGGAAATGCCCGATCCGGACCTGATCATCCGCACCAGCGGGGAGGCCCGGCTTTCCGGCTTCATGCTCTGGCAGAGCGTTCACAGTGAACTGCATTTCTGCGACGTTCATTGGCCGGCCCTGCGGCGGATTGATTACCTTCGGGCGATCCGCTCGTTCCAGCGGCGCGAACGGCGCTATGGAATTTGACGAGGGCGGAGCCTCATAGTTTTTTTATACAAATATATATTAACGCGTAAAATCTATAAATGTAGCATTAACAACCTCGATCTTAACGGTCCTAAAAAAGCGGATGTTGCATTGCAATAAATATTTGATTGCCCTGGGAGGTGCGTTGCAATAGAATTTACCGGTTGGTCGCGACCGGAATGGCGCGTGGCGGCTTTGGCGAGCAAGAGGGAGCTACGAAAGTGGGTTTTGCGCGCGTATCAGATCGCCAGGATTCATCCGTTATCCGGCGGAAGGTGTTCGGAGACAGGCTCTTTTTCCGGATTTTGAGCCGTTGGCATCTCATTTTCGCCACCCAGCTAATGGATTTCGGCCTCATCATGATCATCGCCATGGTGACCTATCCTCTGACCGTCAGCGTGACGGGACAGGACGTGCCGCATTATCTGGGGGGTGCTGCGGTTATCGCCATCATCTGCCATTTCTATTTTTCCCAGGGTCACCTTTATCACATCAATGCCCTGCTCAACGAGACGCGGTCGGCGAAATCGATCACGCTGCGCGTCAGTCTGGTGTTCATGGCGCTGGCAGCCATCGCGGCATTGACCCATCAGCAGACGCTTTTTTCTCGTAGCTGGTTCATCGCTTTTTACACGGGCACGGTCATTGCCCTGGCGATCGGGCGATCGGTGGTGGCGGCCTTGATCCGAAGCTGGATCGCTCGCGGCTATATTACGCAGAATGTCGTGATCGTCGGCGCCAACGAGCTTTCAAAGCATTTGATCGAGCGGTTCAAGGTCAACCGCTTCGGTATCCGGATCGCCGGTGTTTTCGATGATCGCCAGGAAGGCGCGCCGGAGAGTTCGGGTGAGACCTTGCGCGGGAACCTGGGAGAGGGCCTGGGACTGCTCGAGACGATGCGGGCCGAACTGGCGTGGGGATCGCTCGATGATCTGCTGAAATACGCGGCTGCTCATACGGTCGACATGGTTGTCATTGCACTTCCCATCGCGGCGGCTGACCGGATTACCGCAGTGATCAAACAGTTGCGGCAGCTGCCGCTGAGCATACGGATTCTGCCTGGGGCCATCGCGCTGCGGCGCTTCAGCCCGATGCAGCTGGAGCGCACGGAATTGCCGGGCGTGCAACTGATTACCGTGGCCGACCGGCCAATTTCGGAGTTTGCCTGGCTGGCCAAAGGCGCGCTGGACCGGGTCGCGGCGCTGCTGGGCCTGGTTGCGATATCGCCGGTCCTGCTGTTTTGCGCCTTGGGTATCACGATGACCAGCCCAGGACCCGTGTTCTTCCGGCAGAAACGCGTCGGCTATATGGGGCACGAGTTCAACATCATCAAATTCCGGACGATGGACCACGAGTTCTGCGGCAGCTACATGCCAACCCGCCGCAGCGACAACCGGGTGTTCAAGTTCGGCGGGCTGTTGCGCCGGAGCAGCCTGGATGAACTACCGCAGCTCATCAACGTGCTGAAAGGAGACATGTCTCTGGTTGGACCACGACCTCACATGGTCGGCCAGAAGGTCGAAGGTCGCTCATTTTTTGAAGCCGTAAACGAATATGCCAGCCGCCACCGGGTAAAGCCAGGAATAACCGGCTGGGCCCAGGTGAACGGCTGGCGAGGGCCGACGGAGACGATGGAACAAATCAAGCGGCGCGTGGAGCATGACATTTATTACATCGAAAACTGGTCGTTCACGCTCGATCTGGTTATTCTCGGACGAACGTTATTCAAGGGGTTTTTCGGCAAGAACGCGTTTTAGTTTTTCTCGGCCGCCGCTGAAGAGCGGACGGTTGGTCGTAGCCGCCCGAAGACGGCAATGCCAAACCTTCATTAGAGACGTTTTGAGCGGGCGTCTCGTACAGCAACAAAGCGCCCCCCTGTGGTTTCTCTTCCACGAAAATGAGCGGGCGCCGGCGCCGGGAGGCATGATGCCAGAGCGCTATCAGGACCGTGTTATTTCAGAGACGGGACATCATGTATTAGTAATAAATATAACGAGTTTGAGGTAATAATACTCTGGTATTGACCAGAATTTCGTTATAGAACCAACACGGGCAAGAAGAGGCGGCATAGTTTGAGGCAAAGAAATATAAGCAGTTATGCTCCACGCTCGGCTCCCCGGCGTGGAAGGGGGCTTGCCTTGAACCTGGTCCTGGCCCTCGCCGGCTGCGCATTTCTTGCCGGCTGTGACCCGGTGCCCGAAGCCAAGCCGAGCGTCATTCCCTCGATCTCGGAGAGTGCCATTCTATCATCGCAGACCGAGACACTGACACCGGACGAATTGCGGCAGGTTGCCGATCGGTCCCAGAGCCTTTCCTATGTGCTGGGTCCGGACGATATCATTTCGGTTTACGTGTATCTGCACCCCGAACTCGATGAACAGTCCACCCAGGGAGGCAATTCCGCGCTGGGCGTGCTGATCACCAGCGATGGCAGCGTCGAGCTGCCGCTGATCGGGAACATGCATCTCGGGGGGATGACGCTTGCTCAGGCCCGCGAGGCGCTTACCAAAGCCTACTCCGCCTACGTGGTAAATCCCAAGGTATCGGTCACCCTGGCGCAACCCCAGAGCCTGCGCTATTACCTGCTTGGCCAGTTTACCTCGCCCGGCATCAAATATCCCTACCATCCGTTGACCTTGCTGGAGGCGCTGGCATTGGGCGGCTCGATTGATCTGCCTAATGCCGATCTTTATCAGGCTTATGTGGCGCATGGCGATGTCAAGCTGCCTGTCGATCTGCATGCCCTGCTGGTGAATGGCGATCTCTCCCAGAATGTTCCGCTGGTCTCGGGAGATACCATTGTCATTCCGTCGTCGCAGAGTGAAGTCGCCTATCTGTTCGGAGCGGTCGGCAAGCCGGGCGCGGTGCAGTTCATCTCCGGCTCCTTGTCGTTGTTGCAAGCCCTGTCCGTCGCCGGAATGGATTTGACGAACTACACCAACGCGCGGCTGTCGCGCATTCATATCATCCGCTCGCATGGCTCAACCGGTGAGTTTATCGTGGTTGATGCCAGGATGATCATGGAGGGCAAGGCGGCCTCTTTCGCACTTGAGCCGGGTGACATCGTCTTCGTTCCGCCAACCGCGGTGGCGACCTGGAACCAGGTGCTGACCCAGCTGTTGCCCTCGCTGCAGACGATTGCCGATATCCTTAATCCGTTCGTCTCAATCAGATATCTCACGCGTTAGACACCAACCCTACGTTTTCGGAGCGCGCTTTGGCCTTTTCCGGTTTGCAGTCGCCGCCTAGCATTGGCGAAGATGAGATCGACATTGCCGATATTCTCCGGTCGCTCGCCCGGCAGTGGCGCAAGGTGGCGGTTGTAACGGTTCTCGTCACCACGGCGGCTATTTTGTTTCTACTGCGTTCCACCCCGCAGTTCACCGTTACTGGTTCGGTTTACCTGGGCGATACGACGAGCGGCGGCAATATCGGGGCTGGCGCGCTTAGTTCCAACGTCAATTTCCTCACCGATTTCGCGTCCGTGAACGATGTCGATACACAGGTTGCGCTGATCCAATCGTCCTCCCTGCTTGAGAAAGCAATTCTTGAAACGGGCCTGAACGCCGCCGCGACTCCGGTTGGGAGGCCAACGCTGCGCTTTTGGAGGTGGCGTTACGCCTACGGTCAGTCTATCGACGCGTTCGCGCCGCAGCCAGGCGATCTGCAGGTTCTCGATGCCACCATCGCCGACCCCGGTGTCGGCGGTGTCGGCTACGAAATCCTGTTCGGAGACAAAGGGGCTTACAAGGTTCTCTATCCAGGCGGGTGGTTTTCCGGGCCTTATACGATACTGACGGGCGTGGTGAACGAACCCGCCTCCGGCGGCGGCCTGGCGTTCATCATCAAGCCGGCGATACCCGGCATGATTCCGCCCGCGGGAAGCCGGTTCAAGCTGATCATCGTGCCGGCGAAAGCACTGGCCGCAAGTTTCCAACTGCCGAAGCCGTTGACGGTGGCGGCGGGAGGAACCGCAACCACGGAACAAAATATCGCGAACCTGAGCTTCGTCTGGCCGAATCCGTATCAGGCGCAACAGTTTGTAAACCAGCTGATGGAGGATTTCATCGCCACGCAGCTGGAATGGAAGACACAATCCGCCTCGGCAACCGAAGCCTTCGTTTCCAATCAGCTCGCAAAAATAAACGATTCTCTAACGAACGCCAACAGCGCGCTGGCGTCATACCAATCCAAAACCGGTATTCTGGACGTGCCGACGAATGCGCAGACGGCGATAACACAGCTGGCGCAATACGAAAACCAGCAGGTAACGCTGCAACTGCAACAGCAAGCGCTGCAGCAGCTTTCCAAGGCCATGTCGGAAAGCAAATCCGGGCTGAACCCTTATCTGGTCAGCCAATCCGGTGATCCGGCCATCGCTCAGATCGCCAACCAACTGGCCACGGCCGAGGCAACGCTCGGGGCGACGCGTGCTCAATTTACCGCGAATGCGACGGAAGCGCAGGCTCAACAAGCCCAGGTCGCAAAGCTTGAAGATGCCATCGCCA
This sequence comes from Pseudomonadota bacterium, assembly GCA_021779655.1. The sequence goes on along the minus strand of JAJYAF010000013.1, from coordinate 2,503 downwards.
CGATCGTTGCCAATGACGAAATGCAGGCCGCGCGGGAATTGAAGGATATCACCGCCCAGGTGGCCAGGTACACGAACGAGATCAAATCCATGCCGGGGGAGAGCCTGCAGGTGCTGGCTCTGACACAGGAAAGCCAGGTCTATGGCCAGCTTTACGTGCTTTTGATGCAGAAGGAGGAGGAGGCCGAAGTTTCGAAAGCGGCGACGATCGTTCAAACGCGCGTGGTGAGCCCGGCGGAAATTCCTCTCTTTGCCACCCGCCCGAGAACGGCGCTCACGATTCTGGCGGGCCTCTTGCTGGGCATCTTCGCGGGCATTGGGCTGGTATTGGCGCAACGGGCCATTTCCGGCAGCTTCCAGAGCGATGACGACATCCGCCGCACCGTGCATCTGCCGGTTTATGGTTTGGTTCCGCTCCTGTCTCGAAGCGAGACGGCGCGCGGCGTATTGTCTGAACGGCCGCAAAGCCCCTTTTCCGAGGCGTTTCGCCTGCTTCGCAGCAATCTCTATCAATCCGCTTCCGGCCGGCAATCCAAGGTAATCCTGATCACCTCGGCGTCGAGCGCCGACGGAAAAACTACGGTTTCGACCAATCTTGCAAAATTTCTTGCCGATGACGGCAAGCGGGTCATCTTGATCGACGGCGATCTGCACCGCGGACGTGTGCATGAAGCTTTGAAGGTCAATCAAACGCCGGGGCTTACGGAATGGATCGTAACGACCGAAAGACCGCCCTTGCAGGCCATTGAAGGCCAGCGTTTCGTCGTGCTGCCGACCGGAACATTTCCGCCCAACCCGTCCGAACTGTTGAACGAACCCATGCTGGCGGAAATCTTCAACACACTTCGCGCCGAATTCGACTACGTGATCGTTGATTGCCCGCCGCTTCCGGCGGTTTCGGACACCATGCCTTTGGGTCAAAACGCCGATCTTATTCTCTCGATCGTCTATATCAACCATACATCGCGCCGCATGTTCCAATTGCACAATGAAACCATCGCGACGTTGGATCGCCGGCATGGCATGATTATCAACGGCGTGATCGGCAGTGTTTACGGCTACGGCTATGGTTATGGATATGGGTATGGCTACGGCGATGACACAGGGCCGACCCCCGCGACGGCGCTTGGCAAATTCTGGAGAACGGTGACCAGGATGTTCATGAGGTTGACCTGATCAGATTACCCTTTCTGTACCGCAAGGAGGCTCCCAAGCGGCGGCCGCCTCACGATTTTCGCGCCGAGCTCGGATGGGATTTCCATTGCCACCTGCTGCCGAATGTCGATGATGGCATGACCTCCTATGAGGAAGCAATTGAAGCCATTGGCAAGCTCAAATCTCTTGGATTTCGGGGTGCGGTGGTCACGCCCCATCTTTATCACGGGGTTTTCGACAACAAGGCGATTGACTTGCGCATCGCTTTCGCGGCTTTCATATCCAGATTGCAGGAAGAGGGAATAGCATTTCAGTTGCTGCTCTCAGGCGAATATTTTGCCGATGAGCATTTTCTGAAGCTGGTGGAAGAAGGCGATTTGCTGCACACGCCCCTGAACGGCGAACGTCTCGTGCTGCTGGAATTTTCTTATTTGCAGGAAACGCCCTTTGCCAGCGCCGCCCTGGCGGCACTCGTGGCGCACCGCTACCGCCCTGTTATTGCTCATGTGGAACGTTATCGCTTTGTGGCAAAAACGCCCCAGCCCTGGCTGGAATTGTTCGCCAGGCATGACGCTGTTCTGCAGGGCGATATAGGCTCGCTCGCGGGGCAGCATGGGGAGGAAGTGAAGAATTTTGCTCATTGGCTGCTGGATCGCCGGCATGTGCGGATCTGGGGCACGGACATTCATAATCCACGGCAGATTGACCGTTATATTGCGCCCGGACTCGCTCTGCTCAATCATGCCGATAGACTGGCGGGGGGATTAAGTCCGATGCTGATGGGGTTAACGACATGAAGCCGAGGTTCGGGATTATGGCAATGGTCGTCTTCGGCGTTGCGGATCCGGTAACCGGCTTCGCGCAATCGGCGAATAATCCTGGTTATTTCATGCCACCTGCGGCCGCAGGGACGGTGGCCGGCAACGGAACCCCCGCGATCGTATCAAATCCCGTGGGGCAAGCATCACCCGTTGTAGACAGCAACCTGATCGATAACCTTCCGGCCCCGACAGCGATGCCGAGCAGCAATTCGCCGCCATGGTATGAGACTGATTGGGGAGTCGCCGGGATCGGCGTGGCCGCAACGGGCGTGACGATGATTTTCGACCATGGGATCAACCAATTCGCCAATACAAAGCTCAGCTATAAGTTCAGGACCAAGGTGGCGCTGCGAGTGGCGAATATCCTGGAACTGGCACCTTTAGAGCATTTTCAGACGGACTGGAAATAACCGGCGTGTCTCAGGAAGTTTGTGCACTCCTCCACGGTGAAGCAGTCCGCAATGCTTCCGAGAGCCTTCCATAGGGCCTCTATGGTTCGGAGCTTCTTGGCGCGCAGCAAAGCCTTCA
>JAJYAF010000370.1 GCA_021779655.1 Pseudomonadota bacterium | reverse complement strand
GCATGAACCTGCTGTTCATGCGCCCGCTGCAAGCGGTGGGCCCGGCGCTGGCCACCAGCCTGGCCTCCGCCTTCAATGCCGCGATGCTTGGCTTCATCCTGCACCGGCGCGGCCATTTCCGGCTGGATGCGCGGGCCAGGCAGCGGGTGCCGCGCATATTGCTGGCTGGCGCGGTCATGGCGGCCTCCCTGTACGGCACCGCGCACATGCTGCCCCCGGGCAAGACAACGCTCGCCGGTTTCCTGGCGCTGACAGCCGCGGGCGGGGTTGCCTATTTCGGCAGCGGGCTGCTGCTGCGGGCTTTCGCTCTGACCGAATTACGGGCCGCTCTCTCCCGCCGGCGGATGAAGGCGCAGGCCGGGACGAGTTGACCATGGCCCGAGCCCCGGCGTAACCAGCCCGGCATGGCCCGCATTTTTTCCGGCATCGCGCCTTCCGGTTTTCCCACGCTCGGCAATTATCTGGGCGCGCTACGCAACTGGGTGAGGCTGCAGGAGGGCCATGACTGCATCTACTGCATCGTGGACCAGCACGCGATCACGAGCTGGCAGGACCCCGCCGGGCTGCGCACGGCAACCCGCACCATGGCGGCCGTGCTCATCGCCTGCGGCGTGGACCCGCGGCGCAGCATCCTGTTTCATCAATCCGCCGTGCCGGCGCATACGCGGCTGGCCTGGATATTCAACTGCATCGCCCGGATCGGCTGGCTCAACCGGATGACGCAGTTCAAGGACAAGGCGGGCCGCGACCGGGAAGCCGCTTCGGCCGGGCTCTATGTCTATCCCAACCTGATGGCCGCCGACATCCACGCCTATCACGCGACCCTGGTCCCGGTGGGCGACGATCAGCGCCAGCACCTGGAGCTTGCGAACGACATCGCGGAGAAATTCAACCATGATTACCGCGTGGCGTTCTTCCCGCGGATCGAGGCGCTGATCCCGCCGGCGGCGGCACGGGTGATGAGCCTGCGCGACGCCACCAAGAAAATGTCCAAATCCGATGCCTCCGACCAAAGCCGGATCAACCTGCTGGACGATGCCGACGCCATCGCGTTGAAAATCCGCCGCGCCAAGACCGACCCGCTGCCCCTGCCTGACAGCCTGGCGGAACTGCAAGGCCGGCCGGAGGCCGCGAACCTGCTTGGAGTCTATGCCGCGATTTCAGACCTGGAGCCGGCAGCCGCGCTGGCGCAATTCGCTGGCTCGGGTTTTGGCGCGTTCAAGGAAAAACTGGCCGAGGCGCTGATCGCGCATCTCGCGCCGATCTCGCTGCGCGCCCGGGAATTGCTGGCCGAGCCGGGGTTCATCGAGCGCGAGCTGCAAGCGGGCGCGCGCCGCGCCGCGGCGATAGCCGACCCGATCGTGGCGGAGGCGGAACGGATCGTCGGCTTCCTGCCAGCCGGCACCTAACGGCGAACCAGGGGAACGCGGCCTTGACGGCCAGGCATTGAATTCGGCAGGATCGCCCGCGCCCTACAAGGCCGATAACGCAGCCGAACGCAAACGCCGAACGCAAATAACGAGAGGGAACGCCATGAACAAATCAAGGCTGGATCGTCCGCTGCGCGAGGCTGTCGCCAACGGCAAGGTGGCGGGGGTGGTGGCCCTGGCCGCGGACCGGACCGGCCCGGTCTACGAAGCGGCTTTTGGCGAGCGCGTGCGCGGCAGTGGCGTGGCGATGACGATGGATTCGCTGTTCTACATCGCCTCCCTGACCAAGGGGATCACCGCCGCGGCCGCCATGCAGCTGGTGGAGCAGCAAAAAATTTCCCTGGACGAGCCGCTGGGCCGGCTATTGCCGTATCTGCAAGCGCCGCCGGTGCTGGAAGGCTTCGACAGCGCGGGCCAGCCCCGCCTGCGACCGGCGCGCGCGCCGATCACGCTACGCCAGCTTCTTACCCATACCTCCGGTTTTACCTACGATGTCTGGAATGCCGATCTCCAGCGCTATCTCAAACTCACGAAAAAGCCGGCCGGCCGTTCCGGGCGGCTGGTTGGGCTGGAACAGCCCCTCGCCTTCGAGCCGGGAACACGCTGGGAATATGGCATCGGCATCGACTGGGCCGGACGCGTGGTCGAGGCGGTAAGCGGCCAGGATTTGAACGCATACTTCCGCGACCACATTTTCCGCCCCTTGGGCATTAACGACACGAGCTTCACGCCCAATGAGGCGCAGGTCGCCCTCGGGGCCGGGCTGCATATCCGTAAACCGGACGGCACGCTCACCGGCCAGAATTTTTCAAAGCCGGTATACCCTGAATTTTTCCCCGGCGGCGGCGGTCTGTGCTCCACCGGCCCGGATTATCTGCGCTTCCTATCCGCTTTATTGACCGGCGGCGGCGGGATTCTGCGCCCGGAAACCGTGGCGACGATGCTGCAAAACCACATAGGCGAGCTCAACGTGCAACCGCTGCGCACCGTTGAGCCGGAAATCTCCCATGACTTCGATTTTTTCCCCGGTCAGACGACGAAATGGGGGCTGAGCTTCCTCATCAATCCCGAGGCGATACCCGGCCGCCGGGGAGCCGGAAGCGCGGGCTGGGCGGGGCTGTATAACTGCTATTACTGGCTCGACCCAGGCGCGGGTGTAGCAGGGCTGATGATGAGTCAGAGCCTGCCCTTCGGCGATCCCATCCTGCTCGATCTGTTCGCTCAGTTCGAGGCCCGGGTGTACGCCGCCTGAAGGAGGGCGCCGCGCCTCCGCCGCCCGGATGCGCGGCTATTCCTCGCGCTATTCCTCGCGCTATTCCTGGGGGACTATTCCTTGTTGCGCGGCCAGAATATCCGCCATATGCCCTTGGCCGTTGCGCAGATTTTGCCGCTGGCATCACGGAAATCGCCTTCGGCGAAGGCGGTGGTCTTGCTCGCGCGCACGATGCGACCATGAGCCTCGAAGCTGGAGCCCATGGCGGCGTCAAGAAAGGTGATATCGAGATTAATGGTGAACTGACGCAGATCGGAAGGATTGATCCGCTGCGCCTCCGGCATGCCCATCAGGGCAGACATTATGGCCCAGCCCAGCGCGCCGTCGAACATATAGGAAATGACACCGCCATTGAGCACACCCTTGTTGAGTGCGTTATCCGTGCCGCCGCCACCAAGCTGATCGGGTCGGACTTGCGGCAGACGCACGATGACGCGGCCGGTTCCGGTTTCTTCCACCTCCAGTCCCTGCGCCCTGATAAACGGGCTCTTGTTCCAGTTTTTCTTCCAGGCATCGATGCGCTCTTGCGGGGTGGCGGGACTGTCCAAGAAACATTCTCCTTTATTCGAGGGCCGGTTTGTTTGAACCTCGGACTTGAATTTCGGGCTTGAACCTCGGTCTCAGGCGCTGGCCGCGTGCGAGCGCAGCAGCGCGTCGAGCGTGCTTTCCAGATGTTTGAGGGAGCTGCACTCCCGCGCGATATGGCAATAAGGCGCATAGCGCTTCATCTCGGAATCGCCGATGCCCCAGAACGAGACCGGCTCGGGATTGAGCCAGATGACCCGGCGCGCGCGGTCGTGGAGCATGCGCATCA
>JAJYAF010000369.1 GCA_021779655.1 Pseudomonadota bacterium | reverse complement strand
TTCCGATCTGCGGGTTATCCGGTGACCAAGGAATATTATGTCAACGACGCGGGCGCGCAGGTGGCGGCGCTGGCGCGCTCGGTTTACGTGCGCTACCTTGAGGCGCTTGGCCAGGCCGAGGCGGCGGCGGATTACGCCGCCGGCATACCCGGCGGCATGCAGTATGGCGGGGCGTATCTGCTGCCGCTCGGCGAAGCGCTGGCCGGCGAGTATGGCGGCCGGTTCGCCGGCCAGCCGGAGGATGCCTGGCTGGACATTTTCCAGGACTTCGCGGTGGCGAGGATGCTGGAGTTGATCCGCGAGGACCTGGCCGCGCTGCATGTGCGGCACGATGTTTTCACCTCGGAACGGGCGCTGGTGGAAGCGGGCGCGGTGGAGCGCGCCGTGGGGCTGCTGCGCGAGCGCGGCCTGCTGTACGAGGGCGTGCTGGAGCCGCCCAAGGGCAGGATGCCGGAGGATTGGGAGCCGCGCGAGCAGACCTTGTTCCGCGCCACGCGCTTTGGCGACGACCTGGACCGGCCGGTGCGCAAATCCGACGGCTCCAACACCTATTTCGCCAACGATATCGCCTATCACGCGGATAAGATCGCGCGCGGATTTGTGGCGATGATCGATGTCTGGGGGGCCGATCACGGCGGCTATGTGAAGCGCATGCAGGCGGCGGTGCGCGCCGTTTCCGAGGACCGGGCGCGGCTCGATGTCGTGCTCTGCCAGATCGTGCGGGTGGTGAAGAACAGCCAGCCGGTGCGGATGAGCAAGCGGGCCGGGACTTTCGTGGAACTGCGCGACCTCATCGACGAGGTGGGCCCCGACGCGGTGCGGTTTTTGATGCTGATGCGCAAATCCGACGCGCAGATGGAATTCGACCTTACCGCCGCGGTGTCGCAAACCCGCGACAACCCGGTGTTCTATGTGCAATACGCCCATGCCCGCTGCCGCAGCGTGCTGCGCATGGCGGGCGACCCCGAAGGGCTGGCGGCGGCCGAGCTGGCGCATCTGGCCGCCCCAGAGGAATTCACGCTGATCCGCCGGCTGATCGCCTGGCCGCGCGTGGTGGAAGCCGCGGCGGAAGCGCGCGAGCCGCATCGGATCGCCTTCTACCTCTACGATCTCGCCGGCGATTTCCATGCCTTGTGGAATGCCGGGCGGGACGATGCCGCCCTGCGCTTCATCCAGGCCGGGGAACCAGCGGCTACCGCCGCCCGGCTTGCCCTGGTGGCGTCCTGCGCCACCGTTCTGCGTTCCGGACTGGGCGTGCTGGGTGTCCATCCGGTGGAGGAGATGCGCTGAGCGCGATGGACCCGAGACACGACATTCCGGAATACTCCTATGCCGCCCGGCGCGGGCGGCGGCCGGATTACGACCCGCTGATGCGGCGGATCGCGCTGATCGCCGGCGGGGTGGCGGCCCTGGTGATCGTGGTGGCGCTGATCTGGAGCGGTATCCGGCCGGGGGCGGGCTTCGGCCCGCCGCCGGAAATAAAGCCGCCGCCCGAGCCGCTTCGGGTGGCGCCAGCCAATCCGGGCGGGCTTGCCGTGCCGGGGGCGGATCAGGAGATTATGTCGGGGCAGAGCACCGTGACGCCGAGTTCGCTGGCACCCGTGGCGCCGGCGCCGGACATTTCCGCCTTCCAGCCGCCGCCCCCGCCACCCGCACCGCCCCCGCCGACGCCGCCCGCGCCTGTCGCCCTGGCCGCCCCGGCACCGGCCGCACCCGCAACCGTGCCTGCCGCAGCACAGGACCGTTCGGCGCTCGCGCCAGTCGCGCCGGTCGCGCCAGCGGCGAGCGGTCCTGTCCAGGTGCAGCTTGCCGCCGTGTTGGATGCCGCCGCCGCGCATGCCACCTGGGCGCAGCTCAGCCGCAAAATGCCGGCGCTGCTTGCCGGCCATACCCCGATCTATAGCCGCGCCAGAGTGGCCGGGGTGACGTTCTACCGGCTGCGGCTGGGCGGATTTGCCGATATGGCCGCCGCCCGGCGATTTTGCGCCGCCATGACGGCACAAGGGCAGGCCTGTTCGGTCGCGACGTTTTGAGCAAGCCGGTTATCATCGGGCTATCCGGCCCGACCCTGCTGCCGGAGGAAGCGGCGCTGCTGCGCAGGCACCGGCCAAGGGGCGTCATTTTATTTACGCGCAACATTCAGAATAAAGCGCAGCTCGCCCGGCTTATCGAAGCCATCAGGCAGGAACTGCCGGCCGACGGGGTGCTGATGGTGGACCAGGAAGGCGGCCGCGTGGCCCGGCTGAAGCCGCCGTACTGGCCGGAACTGCCGCCGGCGGCGAGCCTCAAGACGGAGCAAGCCGCGCTCGCCCATGGGGTGGCGCTGGGCCGGATGTGCCAGGAAGCCGGATTTGACGTGATAACCGCCCCGGTGCTCGACCTTGCCTGGCCGGGCGGCAGCACGGTCATCGGCGACAGGGCGCTCTCCGGCGACCCGGAAATCGTCGCGCGGCTGGGGGCGAAAATCGCGGAGGGCATTCTCTCCCAAGGGGGGATTCCGGTAATGAAACATCTTCCGGGCCATGGCCGGGCGAAGGTGGACAGCCATTTCGCCTTGCCGAGGGTCGAGGCACAACTAGCTGAATTGCAAGCCGATTTCCGCCCTTTCATCGCCAATCGCGGGCTGCCCTGGGCGATGACCGCGCATATCCTCTATACCAGCCTCGACCCGGAAAACCCGGCGACGGTATCGTCCGCGATCATCGGGGGCGTGATCCGCGGGGTGATCGGATTTGCGGGAATTCTCGTGAGCGACGATCTCGCGATGCGGGCGCTGCGCGGCAGCCCGGCGGAACGCGCTTCGGCGGCCCTGGCGGCGGGCTGCGATATCGCGCTGTACTGTCCGGGCGATCTTGCCGGCAACCGCGCGGTGCTGGAGGCCGTGGCCGATGCTGATTGAGGCGCTTGCCGGAATTCTGGCGACGATCGTGGCGATTATCCTGCACGAGCTGGGGCATGGGGCGGCAGCGTTGACGATGGGTGACAGGAGCGCGCGTGATGCCGGGCGGCTGTCTTTTAACCCTTTGAAACACATTGACAAATTCGGATCGGTTGTGTTGCCGGTCCTGCTCTTGGTCTTGCAGCTTGCGACGATCGGGCGGGTTGCCTTCATGTTCGGCTGGGCGAAGCCCGTGCCGATAGACGCGAACGCGCTGCATATCGGGCGCTACTACAATCCGCGCCGGTTGATGGCGCTGGTGGCGCTGGCGGGGCCGGCCACGAATTTTATACTGGCCTTTCTCGGCGCGCTCGCGCTCTATCTGCCTTATGGAACCGTATTCTGGGCCTATTTCATCATGGTCAATCTGGTGCTGGGGCTGTTCAACCTGATCCCCCTGCCGCCGCTGGATGGCGGGCGCGTGGCGGTGGGCGTGCTGCCGCTGCCGGCGGCGCGCTGGCTTGCCGGTTGCGAGCGCTTCGGCATTCTGCTGGTTCTGCTGGTTCTGTTCGTGATCCCCGCGTTTCTGGAGGGCGTCGGCCTGCATTTCGATCCGGTGGGGAACGTACTGAACGCCGT
>JAJYAF010000368.1 GCA_021779655.1 Pseudomonadota bacterium | reverse complement strand
CTGCCATGGGCGAGGGGTGCGGGTGATTCCGCGCGGTGCCGGCACCTCGCTCTCCGGCGGGGCGCTGCCCCTCGCGGATGCCGTGGTGGTCGGCATGATGCGGATGAACCGGATTCTCGATATCGATTATGCCGACCGCTTTGCCGTGGTGCAGCCGGGGGTGACCAATATCGCCATCAGCCAGGCGGTGGCGGATGCGCGGTTCTTCTACGCGCCGGACCCATCGAGCCAGCTTGCCTGCATGATCGGCGGGAATGTGGGCATGAATTCCGGCGGGGCGCATTGCCTGAAATACGGCGTCACCGCCAACAATCTGCTCGGACTGAAGCTCGTGACCGTGGAAGGCGAGGTGCTCGAAATCGGCGGGGCGCGGCTGGATGCCGCCGGGTATGACTGGCTTGGCCTGATTACCGGCAGCGAGGGGCAGCTTGGCATCGTGACCGAGGTGACGGTGCGGATTTTGCGCAGCCCGGAAGGGGCGCGCGCCATGTTGGCGGGCTTTGCCTCGAACGAGATCGCCGGCGCCTGCGTGGACGCGATCATCGGGGCCGGCATCATTCCGGTGGCGCTGGAATTCATGGACCGTCCGGCGATTCATGCCTGCGAGGCTTTCGTGCAGGCGGGCTACCCGCTGGATGCCGAGGCGATGCTGATCATCGAGGTGGAAGGCAGCGAGGCCGAGCAGGACGACATGCTGAGCAGGATCCGCGACATCTGCGCCCGGTTCGATCCGGTGAGCATGCGGGTTTCGCAATCGGCCGAGGATTCCGCGGCGATCTGGAAGGGCAGGAAATTCGCCTTCGGCGCCATTGGCCGCCTCAGCCCGGATTACCTTTGCATGGACGGCACGATCCCGACGAGCCGGCTGGCCTGGGTGCTGAAGCAGATCGGCGCGATGAGCGCGGAATACGGTCTTCCCGTGGCGAATATTTTTCATGCGGGCGACGGGAACCTGCATCCGCTGATCATGTTCGACGCCAATGATCCGGAGAGCTTCCGCAAGGCGGAGGCGTTCGGCGCGGCGATTTTGCGGCTTTGCGTCGAGATGGACGGCTGTCTGACCGGCGAGCATGGCGTCGGGATCGAGAAGCGCGACCTGATGCAAGTGCAGTTCTCCCAAGCCGAGCTGGCCCAGCAGCGGCTGATCAAGGAAGCCTTCGACTCCGGCTGGCTGCTCAACCCCTCCAAGGTGTTCCCGCTGGAGGGTGTGACCGCGGCGGCATGATCACTCCGCAGGACGAGCCCGGCATCGCGGCGGCGATTGCCGGGGCCGCCGGGCCGCTGCTGGTCCAGGGCAATGGCAGCAAGGCCGGGATGTTGCGGCCGGTGCAGGCGGCGGAGACGCTTTCCACCATGGGTTTGCAGGGCGTCTGCCTCTATGCGCCGAAGGAGCTGGTGCTTTCGGTACGGGCCGGAACCGGGCTGAACGAGGTGGAAGCGCTGCTCGCGCGAAATGGCCAGCATCTGATCGCCGAGCCCTCGCATTTCTTCGGGCAGGCGCAGACCATCGGCGGCATGGTGGCCAGCAATTTTTCCGGCCCGAGACGGGTGATGTGGGGTGCGATGCGCGACCATGTGCTGGGCCTTCGGGCCGTGAACGGCAAAGGCGAGATTTTGAAATTCGGCGGCCGGGTGCTGAAGAACGTGACGGGGCTCGATCTCTGCAAGCTGCTCACCGGCAGTTACGGCACGCTCGCGGTGATCACCGAGATAACGCTGAAGGTGCTGCCCAGGCCGGAAGCGACCGGCACGGTGCTGCTGCGCGGGCGCGACGCGCAAGCCGCCGTGCGCGCCATGGCGGCTGGGCTTGGGTCACCCTATTCGGTTTCCGCCGCGGCCTATCTGCCCCGGCGGCAAGTTGTGGCGCTCCGGATCGAGGATTTCGCGCCCTCGGTGAAATACCGGTGCGAGAAGCTCGCCTCGGCGCTGCGCGATTTCGGGCCGGCGGAGATTCTGGATACGGCGATGAGCGAGGCGTTCTGGCGCGGGGTTCGCGACGCCGCGATGCTGCCCGAGGGCCAGGCGGGGTGGCGTGTTTCGGTCCCGCCCTCGGCCGGCGCGCGCGTGCTGGCGGCGGCCGAAGCGGTGGGAGCGGAAGGATTTCTGGATTGGGGCGGCGGGCTGGTGTGGCTTTCCGGCCCGGCCGCGCCGGCCGCGCATGAAGCCATCTGCGCCGTGGCGCGGAAGGAAGGCGGGGTGTGGTGGCTGCTGCGCGCGCCCGCGGCGATGCGCGCAGTGGTGCCGGTGGTGCCGGACGAGGCGCCGGCGCTGGCGCGGATTTCCGCCCGCGTGCGGCAAAGTTTCGACCCGCGCGGGATTTTGAATCCCGGACGGCTGCGGGCCGCCTGAACCATGCAGACGAATTTCACCCCGGAACAGCTTGCCGTGCCGGAAATCGCCATGGCCAACGATATTTTGCGCCGCTGCGTGCATTGCGGCCTGTGCACCGCCACCTGCCCGACCTTCGTGACATTGGGCGATGAGCGCGACAGCCCGCGCGGGCGCATTTACCTGATCAAGGACATGCTGGAGCAGTCCCGCCCGGCGGGGGAGGTGGAAGCGCGGCATCTGGACCGCTGTCTTTCCTGTCTCTCCTGCATGACGACCTGCCCGTCCGGCGTGGATTATATGCATCTCGTCGATCATGCGCGGGTGCATGTGGAAAAGACCTACCGGCGGCCCTGGGCGGACAGGGCGCTGCGCGGGGCGCTCGCGGCCATTCTGCCTTATCCCGGCAGGCTGCGCTTCGCGCTCGGCCTCGCGCCGCTGGGGCGCGCATTCGGCTTTCTGCTGGCGGCCGCCGGCCCGACGGGGAAGCGGCTTCGCGCCATGCTGGCCCTGGCGCCGCGCGGCGGGGCCGCAAGGCGTGCCCCGGCGGAACCGTTGCGGCGTGAAGGCGTGCCGAAAGGCTGGGTCGGGCTGCTTTCGGGCTGTGCGCAATCGGTGCTGGCGCCGGGGATCAACGCCGCCGTCATCCGGCTGCTGACCCGGCTTGGCTATGCGGTGATCCCGTCCTCGGCTGGCTGCTGCGGCGCCCTTGCCCAGCATATGGGACGGCACGAGGAGGCGGTTGCGGCGGCGCGGCGCAATGTGGCGGCCTGGGCGGATGAGCGGCGGGGGGCGGTCCGAGGGGTGGGGCTGGATGCGATCGTCACCAGCACGTCGGGCTGCGGCACGGTGCTGAAGGATTACGGCTTCCTGCTGCGCGGCACGGCGGAAGCCGGAGCGGCCGCCGAGACTTCCGGTCTCGTGGCCGATATTTCGGAATTTCTGCTGCGCGCGGGCTATGCGCCCTCGGGCGTGGTACCCAGGCTCACCGTGGCCTACCACGCGGCGTGCAGCCTCCAGCACGGGCAGAGAATCACCGATGCCCCGAAGCTTCTGCTGCGCAAGGCGGGTTTTGCGGTGGTGGAACCGAGGGACGCGCATCTCTGCTGCGGTTCCGCCGGCACGTATAATATTCTGCAACCGGATATCGCCGGTGAATTGCGGCGGCGCAAGCTGGAAACATTGCGCGCATGCGCC
>JAJYAF010000367.1 GCA_021779655.1 Pseudomonadota bacterium | reverse complement strand
CGCAAGGAACCGGATGGTTTTTTTGCCGCCATCCTGCCGGTTGGCGCCGGCACGCGCTACAGATACCGGATCAATCCCGATCTTGCGGTGCCAGACCCTGCCTCCCGCGCGCAGGATGGCGATGCGCATGATTACAGCATCGTGGTGGATCAGGCCTATCCCTGGAAATCCACCCGCTGGCGCGGTCGCCCCTGGCACCAGGCGGTGATCTACGAACTCCATGTCGGCGTTTTCGGCGGGTTCGAGGGCGTACGCGCGCAGTTGCCCCGGCTGGCTGAACTCGGCGTCACGGCGATTGAGTTGATGCCGATCGCCGATTTTCCCGGCCGGCATAATTGGGGTTATGACGGCGTGCTGCCCTACGCGCCGGATGCGGCCTATGGCACGCCGGAACAGCTTAAGGCGCTGGTCGATGCCGCGCACGATCAGGGCCTTATGATCTTCCTCGATGTGGTGTATAACCATTTCGGACCGGACGGGAATTATCTCAGCGCCTACGCTTCGAGCTTCTTTACCGGGGATGTGCATACGCCCTGGGGCGATGCCATAGATTTCACGCGCCCCCAGGTGCGCCGGTTCTTCATCGAAAACGCGCTGTACTGGCTTACCGACTATCGCTTCGATGGCCTGCGTTTCGATGCCGTGCACGCGATTTTCGATGAAAGTTTTCTGGCCGAGATGGCGGCCGAAATCCGCGCCAGGATCACGGATCGCCCTGTCCATCTGGTGCTGGAGAACGAAAAGAACGCGGCGGAGCTGCTGAACCGTACGCCCGAGGACGACAAATACAATGCGCAATGGAACGATGACTGGCACCATTGCCTGCACGTGCTCCTGACGGACGAAAAGGAAGGTTATTACGAAGATTTCCAAAACCCGGCCGTGCAGCTTGCGCGCGCCCTGCGCGACGGCTTCGTGTATCAGGGCGAGCCTTCCAAACATGCCGGAGGTAAGCCGCGCGGCAGCAAGAGCGCCCATTTGCCGCCTGAGGATTTCGTGATTTGCTTGCAAAATCACGATCAAATCGGCAACCGCGCGCTCGGCGAACGGCTCACGGTTCTGGCGGATAAGGATGCGCTGAAAGCGGCGGCGCTGCTGCTTCTGGCCACCCCGCAAATTCCCATGCTGTTCATGGGGGAGGAATGGGGCGAGAAAAACCCGTTTCTGTTCTTTACCGATCATCACGACGAACTGGCCGAAGCGGTGCGAAACGGGCGGCGCAAGGAATTCGCCCATTTCAGCGCTTTCAGCGATCCGAAAAAGCGTCTGGAAATTCCCGACCCCAACGCTCCGGATAGTTTCGAGCAATCCATCCCGCGCCCGCGATCGGGCGATCCGGAGATGCTGGCGCTGTACAAAAACGCTCTTTCGCTTCGTGCCCGGCATATCATCCCGCGCTTGCCCGGCGTTAAGGCTGAGAGCGCGCGCGCGCTCAACGCGAAGGGCGTTATGGCGAGCTGGAAAATGGGCGATGGTGCGAAACTCACCGTGGCGGCGAATTTCGGTGCCGAACCGGCGGCTTTCGAATGCGCGGCCCCGCTGCTGGCCGCCAGCCGCGAGCAGCCGTATGACGGCAAGACGCTGCCGCCGCGAACGACCTTCGTCTGGCTGGAGCGGCCATGAACGCGCCGTTGCACGCGCTGGCCGAAGCCGCCGGCATCGAAATCCGCTGGAAAGACGTTCACGGCAACCCGCAAACCGTGTCCGACGAAAGCCTGCGCGCGGTACTGGCGGCCCTGGACCTGCCGGCCACATCGCCCGAGGAAATCGCCCAAAGCCTGGGCGCCATCCGCGCCGCGCGGAGCGTGGCGCCGCCGCTCGTCACGGCGGATCAGGACCGCCCGGTCACGCTTTTAGGCAAACCCGGGCCATTCCAGTTTATGCTGGAAAATGGCCATTGTTTTGAGGGAGATGCGACGGACGCGGGAGATGGCTACGTGCGGCTTCCGCCCATTCATGACACCGGCTATCACCGGCTCGCTTTCGAGGGCCAGGAGCGGACCGTTGCGGTCGCGCCGGAGCATGGCTTCACGCTTGATGCGGCGGGTCATGAGCGCAAGCTTTGGGGCCTTGCCGTGCAGCTTTACGCGCTGCGCCGGCGGGATGATGGCGGCATCGGCGATTTCCTGGCGCTCGGGCGACTTGCGCGGCTTGCGGCGGGCCATGGCGCGGATGCGCTGGCGATCAGCCCCGTGCATGCGCAATTCTCCGTCGCCCCGGAGCGGTTCAGCCCTTATTCTCCCTCCAACCGGTCGGCGCTGAACGTGCTGCATATCGCGCGATCCGGAGGACCGGAGGAGGCGTCGCTGATCGACTGGCCGCGTGCGGCGTCGGCCAAGCTCGCGGCATTGCGCGCGGCGTATGAACAATCCCATGACCATGACGCGCTTGCCGCCTTTCGGCGCGAGACCGGGGAACGCATCATCCGTCATGCGTTGTTCGAGGCGCTTCAGGCGGCGCTGGCCTCCGGCAATGACTTCGCGAAAGACTGGCGCAACTGGCCGGAAGCCTATCGCGATCCGGAAAATCCGGCGGTCGCGCGCTTTCTCGTGGAGAACACGCATGAGGTGAATTTCCACCTCTGGCTCCAATTCCGCGCCGAGCGTGAGTTGCAGGCCGCCCAGCAGGCGGCGCGCGAGGCAGGCATGCGCATCGGCCTGATCGCCGACCTGGCGGTTGGAACCAACCATGCGGGCAGCGAGAGCTGGATCTATCAGAACCAGGTGCTCCGTGGCCTTGAAATCGGCGCCCCGCCGGATGCGATCAACCGCGAGGGACAAAGCTGGGGCATCACCGCGCTTTCCCCGCACGGCCTGCGGGCGAGCGGCTATGGAGCCTTCATCGAAATGCTGCGCGGCGGCATGCGGCATGCGGGCGGCGTGCGGATCGACCATATCATGGGCCTCACCCGGCTATGGGTGATTCCGATCGGCGTGGAATCGAAACACGGCGCCTACCTGAAATTCCCCGCGCAGGATCTGTTGCGCCTTGTGGCTCTGGAATCGCAGCGCCACCGCGCGGTGGTGATCGGCGAGGATCTCGGAACGCTGCCGGAGGGATTGCAGGAGCGGCTGAGCCGGGCCGCCATCGCCGGCATGCGCGTGTTGTGGTTCGAGCGCACGGGCGCCCATTTCACCCCGCCCGCGGCATGGACCCGCACCGCCGTCGCCATGACCACGACGCATGACCTGCCGACCGTCGCCGGCTGGTGGCAGGGCAACGATATCGCCTGGCGCGAACGCCTCGGCATGGCCGGTGATTCGATGGAGCAGCGCGAGGAAGACCGCGCCGAGCTTTGGATGGCCTTCCGCGATTCCGGCGCCACCACGGCGCCCATTCCCCCGGCGGACGAGCCGGCCGCCGCGGTGGACGCAGCCTGTGCCCATATAGGCCGGGCCGCCAGCATGCTCGCGCTGCTGCCGATCGAAGACGCGCTGGCGCTGCCGGAGCAACCCAACCTGCCCGGCACGCAGGACGAGCATCCGAACTGGCGCCGGCGGCTGCCCGGCACGGTGGAGGAAATCAT
>JAJYAF010000366.1 GCA_021779655.1 Pseudomonadota bacterium | reverse complement strand
CCACTTCGTCGACAGCCACGGTCAGAGCGAGGTGGCATTCGCGTTCTGCCAACTGCTGAACTTCGAGCTTGCGCCGCGCCTGAAGGCAATCGCGCGGCAGAAACTCTATTTGCCGGACACCGGCCTGCGCGACCGGCTCGGCGATCTCGCGCCGGTGCTGACACGCGCGATCGACTGGGAGCTGATCGAGCGGCAGTACGATGAGATGATAAAATACACGGCGGCGCTCCGGCGCGGCACCGCCGATCCCGAAGCGATCCTGCGCCGGTTCGCCAGTACGGCGGTGAAGCATCCGACCTACGCGGCTCTCGCGGAGCTTGGCAAGGCGGTCAAAACGATCTTCCTCTGCCGCTACATCGAGGAAGAAGAGTTCCGGCGCGAGATCAACGCCGGGCTGAACGTGGTGGAGAACTGGAACAGTGCCCAGGGCTTCATCTTCTTCGGCAAGGGCGGGGAGATCGCCAGCAACCGGCTGGAGGATCAGGAACTCTCCGTGCTGGCGCTGCACCTTCTGCAGAACTGCCTGATCTACGTGAACACGCTGATGCTGCAACGCATCCTGGCCGAGCCCATGTGGCTTGCGCGGATGACGCCGGAGGATCACCGGGCGCTGACGCCGGCGATCCACAGCCACATCAATCCTTATGGCCGTCTGACTGCCGACCTCAGCCGGCGGATCGACTTTGAGCAGCGGGCGGCGGCATGACAGGGCGTGCGCAAACGATCGTTTGTACGGCACCTGCGCCAGCCCAGGCGAAACAAAGCGTTGCGCCGCGCAAAAACCGGTTGCCAATCAAACCTGAAAAGCAACCGAATAACGCAACAACACCGGTCCTGATCGGCTACGCACGGGTGTCCCGGGCGGAGGGACAGGACCTCACCCCTCAGGTCACCGCTTTGGAGGCGGCAGGATGCCGGCGCATCCATGAGGAACGCGCTTCAGGCGGTCGCTGGGACCGTCCGGAACTGACCCACCTGCTCGGCCGGCTCACGGCGGGCGATGTGCTGGTTGTCTGGAAACTCGACCGTCTGTCGCGGTCTCTCAAGGATCTTCTGCTGATCCTGGAACGGATCACCGCCGCCGGCGCGGGCTTCCGCTCTCTTACCGAATCCATCGACACGACCGTGCCCGCCGGGCGGATGATGATGCAGATGCTCGGCGCGTTCGCGGAATACGAGCGGGAGATGGTGAAGGAGCGCACCCAGGCGGGCCTCAAAGCGGCCCGCGCGCAAGGGCGCCATGGCGGGCGACGGCCAAAATTCACTCAGGCGCAGCGCGCTGAAATCCTCAGCATGCTCACCGCCGGTCGGCCGGCAGCCGAGGTCGCCCGATTGTTCCAGGTGCACCGCGCGACGATCAGCCGGCTCAATGCTGCGTCACGTCAGGCCTAGGCTGTCTGAACCGGCTCGTTCACGCTACGTTCGAAAGTTTGGCCGAAAATCGACCGACCGTGTACTTGGGCCTTATTGCAATATGATACCTGTTTGGATGCCTGGTTAGTAGTTCTGGCCAGTTCTGGCCAGCTCTGGTGCGCAGGCCGCCGCGCGCCGGTAGACCGCCGGGGCAACCCCGGTCCACGTCCGGAACGCCCGGCTGAATGCGCTCAGCTCCGAATAGCCCAGCAGCAGCGCGATCTCGGTCAATGGCAGGTCGCTCTCCCGCAGATAGGTCAGTGCCAGGTCCTGGCGCAACCCGCGCACCAGGTCGGAAAACTCCACGCCTCGCCGCCGCAGGGCGCGGTACAGGCTGGCCTCGGACGTCCCCATCCGGCGCGCCACCCAGGCGAGCGCCGCATCCCCGCCGGCCAGGGCGGCGCGGATCTGCTGACACACCTCGCCCACCAGGTCGTTCGGCGGCGCGGCGGCGATCTCGGCCGCGAGCTGCGCGGCGAGCGCCCCGGCGCGGCCCGGATCGGGCGCCGGCATGGGCACGGCCAGCACCGCGGCGGGGAATATCATGCCGTTGACCGGACTGGAGAACGTCACCGACGCGCCGAGCAACGTCTCGATGTCGCCGCGCCCGGCGGGACGCAGATGCTCGAACTCCACCGATGCCGGCGCCCAGGTCGGGCCGAGAACGCCGCGGATCAGCGCGATCAGCACGCCGATCGTCAGTTCGGCATCCTGCCGCCGCAGCAGGATGCGCCCGTCGCGGATCTGATACTCCAGCCGCGCCACCGCGCCGGCCCGCTGTAGCGTCAATGAGGAATGGTCCTGCAACGCCGGAAAATATCGGCACAGCGCGACGAGCGCGGCACCCAGGGTCGGTGCGCGCAGCGCGACTTCGCCCACCGGACCGAGCGCCTCGGCGGCGCGGGCCAGGCCGAAGTGCAGGCCGAAGCTGCCAAGCCCGGTCTGCCGCGCGGCGTGCTCGAACACGTCGCAATAGGCAACCAGCGGCAGGCGCTGCTGCGGCTGGGCGAAGACTTCGGCGGCAACCTCGGCCCGGGCGAAGACACGGTCCACGGCGGCTCCGTTAGCGGCGATGAACGCGGCGATGCCGCTGGCCGCCACGGCACGGATGCCGGGTGTGTTGGGCGGGGCGGTCATCGCCGAGCGGGTCAACCGATACCTCCTTGGGGCGGTTCGGCAGCGGTCCCCGTTGGCCGTCGCCGGGATGCGTGGTTATCCGATTGGCTAATTATTAGGCTATATGTCTATTATATGATCAGTTTATGGGTATATTACGGTCAACATGCATTCATATGACCAATATGTGGCCATACTTTGACGGGAAATGTCAAGCGTGCCGCGCTGATCGCTGTCTAGCCTTCCCCTCCAACAATGGTCCCGGCCCCTGGCAGCGGACGTTCGCCAACCCGGAGGAGAATGCATGAACGATCTCGGCTTGATCCAATCCACGCCGGCCGCTGCCGATGCGGCCGCGTGCTGCCATGTCGTCGCGGCGCCGGCCACGCCCCTGCACCCACTGGCCCCGCTGACGCCCGACGAGATCCTTGCCGTCGTCGCCGCGGTACGCGCCGCACCCGACTTCGGCCCGGACATCCTGTTCGAGACCATCGAACTGCTGGAGCCGGCCAAGCAAGCTCTGCAGGACCTGGTGCCAGGCCAGCCCCCGCCGCGTGCGGCGCGCTGCAACGTATTCCGCGCCGACGAGGCGGGGGTCTGGCGCTTCACGGTCTCGATCACCGACAGCGCGGTCCTGTCGCAGCGCTTCGTGCCCGGCGCACGGCCGATGATCCAGCTGGAACAGTTCATGGCGATCGAGGACATCGTCCGCAGCCATCCGGACTTCATCGCCGCCTGCAGACGCCGCGGCATCACCGACATGAGCCTAGTCTGCGTGGATCCCTGGTCGGCCGGCAACTTTGGTATCGCGGGCGAGGAAGGCCTGCACCTGTCGCACACCTTCTGCTGGATCCGCACGCGCGAGAACGACAACCTCTACGCCCATCCGGTCGAAGGCCTGAACGCCGTCGTGGACATCAAGGCCGGCAAGGTGCTGCGCATCGACGACCACGGTGCGCTGCCCATCCCGATGGCGGAGGTGAACTACGAGTCGCAGTTCC
>JAJYAF010000365.1 GCA_021779655.1 Pseudomonadota bacterium | reverse complement strand
GGAAAAATCCTGCGCCATGCGCACCGCCGCCATGTAAATCGCCTGATCGCCATGCGGGTGGTATTTACCCATCACGTCACCCGCCATGCGGGCGGATTTGCGGTAGGGCTTGTCCGGCGTGTTGCCGGCCTCGCTCATGGCGAAGAGGATGCGCCGGTGCACGGGTTTAAGCCCGTCCCTGGCATCCGGCAGCGCTCGTGAAACGATGACGGACATGGCATAATCCAGATAGGATTTGCGCATCTCCTGCTCGATGGACACAGGTTCCTGCCCACGCGGCCCGCCAGGCGGCGCGCCGGGCTCATCGGGTATGTCGTTCATCCTGGGTGGGGCTTCAGTACCGAAGTTGAGCGGCGCACGGCTTGAACTTCGCGGCGGCCAGGCAACTGGTTGGTTTCATTAAGAATGGATCACCCCTGACGATAACCCGATTTTTATAAGTTTTTCCCGGAAAAAGTCAACTTTCCCGCCCTCTTCGGCACGGGCCGACAGGCTTATCCGCAAGGCGGAGGGTTCGGTATCGCCGCCTGCGCGACCGTGCCCACCTGCGCGGGCAGAGGCGTCACGCAATCCTCCGTCACGCCGTGGCTCGTCGTGTCGAACTCGGTGATATAAATCCGGTTTCCCGCCATCTGGATTCGCACCGGTGTCCCCAGCGGCGCGATGTGCTGATAGAACTGTGGCCATTCCCGCTTGGAAGCGCTCTGCCCGGCATGGCCGAACACCACCCATATCCGCCTGCCCTGCAACTGCGCTTCCTCCGCGTGCCGCAAATCGCCACGGGAATCGTTCAGCACCACAGGCGCCGCGGATGGCGGCAGGTACATGCGCAAGATGGGCAGCGCGCCGCCATCGTTGAGATACACGACATCGCCCGGCGCGACTTCGCTGGCCAGAATCCGCGCGGCGATGTCCCAGCGCGGTTTCGTTTCTACATCGTAATAAGGAAGCAGGTTGAGCAGCAGCGCCGCCGCGCTAAGTCCGAAAGCCATCGCCCGGCCGCGCCATGCCAGGCGGGATACGGCAAGGCTCGCGCCGATTCCGGCGAGGATCGCGAACGGCGCGGAACTCCACAGAATATATCGCGGCAGCAGCATCGGCTTCCAGATGGATACCAGGATCGTCACCACCGGCAGGGTCAGAAACGAAAGGCCGACCGCCGCGAGCGGTCCCGGCCGGTGCCGCAGCCGCCAGGCGCCCAGCATGACCGCCGCCAGCAACCCGCCATCGATCAGCCACATCAGGGCGGCCGGTGTGGGCACCGCCATCAGCCTGAAGGTTACCCAGTCGGCCACGCGCATCAGGTAGATCGACGCGATGTTGTACCAGATACGCGGGCCGGTGAGCGGCGGAATCCAGTCAAAGCTGTGGACGAACCCGTTTTTCACGGTCATCGCCATCAGCAGGTAGAACGGCGCGCTCATGGCCGTCACCAGCAGGTCTGCGATGATAAGGTTGCGCAGCAATCCCCGCCGGTCCGGCGATTTCCATAGCATCACCAGGCCGATCAGGTTTGCGGTGAGAATCCAGGGCATGGCATCGCCCAGCACATCCAGCGCCGCGGCGGAGCCGAGCACGAAGGCGGCCCAGGCACCTCGCGCGGCCCCCTTGGCCCGCCAGGGCAGCGAGGCCGCCGGAATGTCCATGGCCAGCGAGGCGATGCCGAACATGGCGATGAGGATCAAAGTCGTTTCCAGGGTATAGGAACGCGCTTCCTGGGCGAAAGCCAGGGCCGTCGGCGACAGGCAGAGGATCAGCGCGGCGAACGCTCCCGCCAGCCTTCCGGCCAGCCGCTCGGCGATGAGATAGACCAGGGTCACCGAGGCGGCGCCGAAGGCGGCGGAAGGCACGCGCAGCCAGAATTGCGGGTTGCCAAGCCCGACCAGCGGCGCGAGCAGCAGGAAAAAGCTCGGCAAATGATGGTTTATCAGGGAGTCGTGCACCAGCGCCCGAGGGGCCAGGCTGGCCCGCTGCATGGTGAAAACCTCATCCAGCCAGAACGGCCGCCGGCCGAGATCAATCAGCCGTGGCAGCAATGCCAACGCGAAAACCAGCGCCGGCAGGACAGCCGGCCGGCAAAACCAGGCAGCAGACCGCCGGCCGAGCAAAGCGCCGGGCAACTTGAGAAGATCAACCGGGTCTGACGAACGTATGGGCACAACAGACCGCTATTGCCCTAAGAACGATGGCCAAAATACGGCCAGGCGGCTGCGCGGTCAGCAGATTCGCGAAATTTGCCCAGGCGCTGCATCAATTCCGTCCTCGATCCGGTTTTCAATCTCCATATAACGGGAACCCCGTCCCGGAGGGAATAGACGCGCGCGGGCGCCGCCGCTCCACGGCGCGGCGCATTGGCCATGAAACAAGGCGGGACGCTCAGGGACGCCGGATTATGATAAAATTGCTGCGAAATCCGCCGCGACGGAGCTGGTGGCGGAAGGTGAAATACCCCACGGCACCCAGCACCAGCAGCAGCGGAATGAGGAACAGCGCCGCCCAGAAGGCCGCAGCCGCCATGAACAGCAACAGACCGAACGCCGCGACGCGCGCGGCGATGGTCCCAAGGCCCGGCTTCGGCGGGTCGATGAATTCTCCGCCGCCTGTCATGTCGATGATCGGTCCGTTTGGAGTTCTCATGATACCTCCACATATAGGCACGGATATAGGCTCGGGGCGGCCCGCCAACAAGAAAAACCGGCGCGGGACTTTCCGGGCCTCCCGTGCTTGAAGCGCGGCTTTTGGTTCGCCGGGCTTTGGCCCTACATTACCGTCATGCCATCCGATGATCTGTTCGCATCCGCCGCCGAAAAAGCGCCCGGCGATGCCGCCGAAAAATCCTTGGGGCCGCAACCCCTGGCCGACCGGCTGCGCCCGCGGTCCATCGCCGATGTCGTGGGCCAGGAACATCTTCTTGGCCCCGAGGGGGCGCTCACCCGAATGCTGGCGCGCGGCTCGCTTGCCTCGCTCATCCTCTGGGGTCCGCCCGGCACCGGGAAAACCACCATCGCCAGGCTGATCGCGGGCGAAAGGCTGCATTTTACCCAGATCTCGGCCATTTTTTCAGGTGTCGCCGAACTGAAGCGGGTTTTCGAGGAGGCGGCCAGGCGCAAGCGCGCCGGCCGGGAGACGCTGCTTTTCGTGGATGAAATCCACCGGTTCAACCGCGCCCAGCAAGATGCGTTTCTTCCGGTGGTCGAAGCCGGGACCATCACGCTCGTCGGCGCCACCACGGAAAATCCCTCCTTCGCGCTCAACGGCGCGCTGCTGTCGCGCTGCCAGGTCTTCGTGCTGCGCCGGCTGGACGATGCGGCCATGGAGCGGCTGCTCGAACGCGCCGAAGCCGAAGCCGGCAAACCCCTGCCGCTGACAGGAGAAGCCCGCGCCACCCTTCGCGCCATGGCCGACGGCGACGGCCGCGCCCTGCTCAACCTGGCCGAGCAGCTTTTCGCCCTGCCCGAGACCGCGCCGCTCGGCGCGGAGGAACTGGCGGCCCTGCTTTCGCGCCGCGCCGCGCTCTACGACAAGGACCGC
>JAJYAF010000364.1 GCA_021779655.1 Pseudomonadota bacterium | reverse complement strand
GGCTGACCGGCAAGGTGGACGAAGCACTTGAAACCCTGGGGCGGCAGATCGGCATGCACGTGGCGGCCGCGCGGCCGGATGTGCTCACCATCGCCGAGGTGGACCCGGCGGCGCTCGAGCGCGAGAAGGCCGTGCTTACCGAACAGGCCCGGGCCTCCGGCAAGCCGGATGCCATTATCGGCCAGATGGTCGAAGGCCGGATCAAGAAATTCTACCAGGAGGCCGTGCTGCTCGAACAGCTTTGGGTGCATGACGGCGAGAGCAGGGTTAAGGGCGTTTTGGAGAAAGCCGGCGCCCGGATCACCCGTTTCGTGCGGTTCCATCTGGGCGAGGGGATCGAGAAGGAAACGACCGATTTCGCCGCCGAGGTGAAAGCCGCTGCCGGCGCTTAGAACCGGGCGCGTAAACATCCCTTGTTCGGGGCGGCTCGGGCGTTTAGCTTGGGCCGCCCTTTCCATGCCGCCGAATTTCCAAGGAGCACGCATGACCCCGTCCCCGCTGTATAAGCGCGTCTTGTTGAAAGTCTCGGGCGAGGCCCTGATGGGCAAACGGGAGTTCGGGTTGGACAACGAGACGGTCCTTGCCATCGCCAGGGACGTGCGGGATGTCGTGGCCATGGGGGTGGAGGTCTGCCTGGTGATCGGCGGCGGCAATATCTTTCGCGGCATCGCCGGCGCGGCGGGGGGAATGGACCGCGCCCAGGCCGATTACATGGGCATGCTGGCCACCGTGATGAACGCCCTTGCCATGCAGTCGGCGCTGGAGAAGCTTGGCGTGCCCACCCGGGTCCAGTCGGCGATCCCGATGGATTCCGTCTGCGAGCCCTATATCCGCCGCCGCGCCGAACACCATATGGAGAAGGGCATCGTGGTGATCTTCGCGGCCGGCACCGGCAACCCGTTCTTCACCACCGACACCGCCGCCGCCCTGCGCGCGGCGGAAATGAAATGCGACGCGCTATTGAAAGGCACGCAGGTGGATGGCGTATACTCGGCCGATCCGCGCAAGACGCAAAACGCGGTACGCTATGAGGAACTGAATTACCTTGAGGTATTATCGCGCGACCTTAACGTGATGGATGCGGCGGCCATCAGCCTTGCGCGCGAGAACCGGCTGCCCATCCTGGTGTTCAACATCCACGCGCCGGGCGCCTTCGCCGCGGTCATGCGCGGCGAGGGTCTGTTCACCCGCATCATCGAAACAGGCTGAGAGGTTCATCATGACCGCCGATCTGAGTGTGTTGAAACAGGATTTGAGCCGCCGGATGGAGAGCGCGCTGGAGGCGCTGAAGCGGGAATTCGGTGGCCTGCGCACCGGCCGGGCGAGTCCCGCGCTGCTTGAACCGGTGAAGGTGGAAGCCTACGGCTCGCATATGCCGCTCAACCAGGTGGCGACGATCGCCGTGCCCGAGGCGCGGATGATCACCGTGCAGGTCTGGGACCGCTCGATGGTCAATTCCGTGGTGGCCGCGATCCGTGATTGCGGGCTGGGGCTCAATCCGCAGCCCGATGGCCAGCTCATCCGCGTCCCCTTGCCGATATTGACGGAGGAGCGCCGCAACGAGCTGGCCCGCGCGGCGGCGAAATACGCCGAGAGCGCCCGGATTGCGGTGCGCGGGGTGCGGCGGGACGGCATGGAGCAGATCAAGAACTGGCAGAAGAAGCACGAAATCAGCGAGGATGACGAGCGCGACTGGTCGGACGAGGTCCAGAAGCTGACGGATGGCTACATCAAGCGCCTCGACGAGAATCTGGCCGAGAAGGAGAAGGACATCCGGCAGGTCTGACCGGCCAAGGCATATCCGATGCGAAGCACAACCGCCGGCCCGGTGCCGAAACATGTCGCGATCATCATGGACGGGAACGGCCGGTGGGCCGCCGCCCGTGGCCTGCCCCGGGCGCTTGGCCATCGGGAAGGCATGAAGGCCGTCCGCCGAAGCATTGAGGCGGCGATCACCGAGGGCGTGGAATATCTCACCCTTTTCGCCTTCTCGTCGGAAAACTGGCGGCGCCCGGAGGAGGAGGTGCAGGATTTGCATGGCCTGCTGCTGCAATATCTGCGCAGCGAATTGCAGGAGATGCACGAGGCCGGGGTGCGGCTCAAGGTGATCGGTGAGCATGCGCGGTTTGGCCCCAATATCGTCGCCGAACTCGATGCCGCGCAGAGGAAAACCATGCAGAACCGGCGGCTGACGGTGCTGCTCGCCCTCTCTTATGGCGGGCGCGCCGACATCGTCGCGGCCGCGCGCCGGGCAATCACCGAAGGCATCGCGCCGGAGGCGCTGACCGAGGAGAAATTCGCCTCCTATCTCTCCACCGCCGGGATGCCGGAGCTCGACCTGCTGATCCGCACCAGCGGCGAGCAGCGGATCTCGAATTTTCTGCTATGGGAGCTTGCCTATGCCGAGCTTGTCTTCCTGGATGTGTTCTGGCCGGATTTCGGGGAACGGGATTTTGCCGGCGCGATTCTGAAATTCAAGCGGCGGGAGCGGCGGTTTGGCGCGCGCCCTCGATGAAGCCGTGAATCCCGCCGGCACGCCGGGCGGCAATCCCCCCTCGGGCCGGCCGGGGGGGCGGAAATGGTCGGATTTCGGCGTGCGGCTCGCCTCCGCGGCAATCCTGGCGCCCATCGCGCTTGCCGCCCTGTGGTACGGCGGTCTGGCCTGGCAGGGGCTGATCGTCCTCATCATGCTCGGCCTGGCGATGGAATGGACCCGGCTTTCCGGCCTCGCGCGTGGCGATATCGCCTTGGCCGTCGCGCTTCTGACCATCTGGATGCTCTCGATTCTGTTCGGCTGGATGGCGGGTATCCCCGCCGCCGGGCTTTTCATCCTGGTCACCGCCTGGCGCTTCGGCTGGTTTGCCGCGCTTGGCATCCCTTATATCGCCATTGGCGGTTTCTCGGTCCTGTGGCTGCGTTTGAGCTTGCCCGACGGGCTGCGCGTCACCGCGTCCCTGGTGGCGGTGGTCTGGACCACCGATATCGGCGCATATTTCTGCGGCCGCCTGGTTGGAGGCCGCAGGCTGGCGCCGCGGATTTCTCCCGGCAAAACCTGGAGCGGTTCGCTGGGCGGATTGCTGATCGGCGGCGTCGCCGGCGCGCTGGTGATGAGCGGCGGGCGCGGCATCGGCCCCGGCGCTCTGCTTCTGGCGGTTCTGCTCAGCCTCGCTGCCCAGGCGGGCGATTTGCTTGAAAGCGCGATCAAGCGCAGATTGGGGGTTAAGGATTCCGGCCGGACGATCCCGGGCCATGGCGGATTGTTCGACCGGCTGGACGGATTTCTGGCGGCGTCGCCGGTGGCGGTTGTGTTGACGTTCCTGACGCATCACGGATTGAACAGAGCGATCTGATTCGGAAATGACTGAGAGCGATATGCGGGGGAGTGATGCCGAAATGACAGGAAAGACGGTGACAATTCTCGGGTCCACCGGAAGCGTCGGCACCCAGACGCTCGATATTCTTGCGGAAAACGCGGAACGCTATCCGGTGCGCGCGCTGGTTGGCGGCCGCAATGTGGCCTTGCTGGCGCGGCAGGC
>JAJYAF010000363.1 GCA_021779655.1 Pseudomonadota bacterium | reverse complement strand
CCTTGACGAACCCACCGCCGGCATGGGGCCGGCCGACACGCAGCGCACGGCCGAGCTCATCCGCTCGCTGCTCGGACAGCATGCCGTGCTCGTGATCGATCACGACATGACCTTCGTCGAAGCCCTGAACGGGTGGACGACCGTTCTGCACCAGGGGCGCATTCTGAAGGAGGGGAGTGTCGCCGAGATCCGCGCCGATGCGCAGGTTCAGGCCGTTTATCTCGGGAGGGCGAAGGAATGAACCTGCTGGAACTGCGCGGCGTCCACGCATCCTACGGGCAGAGCCAGGTGCTGTGGCATATCGACATGGAGGTTCAGGCGGGGGACGCGGTGGCGCTTATCGGCCGCAACGGCGTGGGCAAGACCACCCTGCTCAATGTCATCGCCGGAATTCATCCGCTCCTTCGGGGCAAGATATCCTTCATGGACACCGATCTTTCCGCCACGCCGGCCCATGGGCGGGCGCGGGCCGGGATCGGCTTCGTCCCACAGGGCAGGCGCGTTTTTCCGCATCTGACGGTGTTGGAGAACCTCACCGTGGGCCTCGCCGCCCTTTCGGGCCGCCTCGGGCGCAAGACCGCCACGGTTCCCGAGCATGTGTTCGAACTCTTCCCCAAGCTCAAGCAAATCCGCGAGCGCAAGGCGGGACTGCTCTCGGGCGGCGAGCAGCAGCAGCTCGCCATCGGCCGCGCGCTGGCGGGGCAACCGAAGCTGCTGCTGCTCGACGAACCGACCGAAGGCATCCAGCCCAATATCGTGCGCCAGATCGAGGACGCGCTGCGCCGCGTGCGGACCGAACTGGGGATTACCGTTCTCATCGTCGAGCAGTATCTCGATTTCGCCTGGAGTTTCGCGCGGAAATATCATGTCGTTCAGCGCGGACGAATCGTCCGCTCGGGCGACACGGAGGAGGAAACAGCGGATGACATCGCGCATCTGGTGAAGATCTAGCCGGGACGCTCATCCCCGCGGAGGGTTCCACGCAACCGCGAATGCATGGTTGTGGCGCGCAAAGTCAGGCCCCACGACGAAAACGCGACGAGCCATTACAAAACCAATCGTTCACGCCATGGTGGCGATGGTGCCGCGGAACCGGGTCTGGGCCCAAAGAAACAAGCCCGTGCCGATCAGCGCCAGGGCCAGAAATTGCGGCCAGACGACCGCGAACCCGGCCCCACGGTAGAGAATGGCCTGCGCCAGGATGACGAAATGCGTGTTCGGCGCGGCCTGCATCAAATATTGAATGGCAACCGGCATGCTCTCGCGCGGCGTGCTGGCACCCGAGAGCAATTGCAGCGGCAGCAGCACCAGCATCAACAACAATCCGAATTGCGGCATCGAGCGGGCCATGGTGGCGAGCAATATGCCCATGGCCGTGGTGGCGAAAAGTTGCAGAGCCGCCCCGGCCAGGAATAACGGCACGGAACCCTTGATCGGCACGCCCAGCCACCCCTGCACGACGACGACGAGCGAAACAGCACTGACCGCGAGCACGACCAGCGCCATCGCCCAGATTTTGCTGACCATGATCTCGAACGGCGTCACCGGCATCACCAGCAAATGCTCTATCGTTCCGTGCTCGCGCTCGCGGATCAGCGCCGCGCCGGTCAGCACGATCGAGAGCATCGTAATGGCGTCGATGATCTGCATCACCCCGCCGAACCAGGACTGGTTCAGATTCGGATTGAAGCGGACCCGCAAGGCGAGATCCACAGGCATGATGGATACCGCGCGGTAGCGCTGGATAAAAGCAGCCACCTCGCCGGTAACGATACTCTGAATATAGCCGCTGCCGGTAAAGGCCTGGCTCATGCGCGTGGCATCGACATTGAGCTGGATGGCCGGCGCGCGTCCGGCGAGAACGTCCCGCTGAAAATCCGGCGGAATGTCGAGCGCGAACGTGTCACGCCCGGCATCCATGCGCGAATCCATCTCGGGGATGTCGATCATGGCGGGCGGCGTGAAGTAGGGCGGATAAAAAGCGCCGTCGATGCGCAGGGACAAGGGAGACTGGTCTTCATCGACAATGGCTATGGGCGCGCGGTTCAGCGTCTCGGGAAGCGCCGTCGCGGCGACGTAGACCGAAAACGTGAAGGCGTAGACGATCAGCACCATCATCACCGGGTCGCGCGCCAGGCTGCGCAATTCCTTGATCCCGAGATTGAGGATGTTCGACGGCTTCATGCCTCAGCGCTCCTGCTTTTTCAGGAAGAACACCGACGCCCCCAACAGAACGGGGATTGTGACGGCGAGCGGCCAGAAGGACCCGTAAAGATCGCGGAAATACAAAGCTTTGGAAAAGGTTCCGCGGGAAATGTCGAGAAAATGGGTGGCCGGATAAACCTCCCCGATCACCCGGCCCATGCCTTGCAGGGACGAAACCGGATCAATCATGCCGGAAAACTGGATGGCGGGAATGATGCTGAGAACGGCAGTGCCGAAAATCGCCGCAATCTGGCTGTTCATGAAAATCGAAATCAGCAGGCCGATGGCGGTGGCGCATGTCACGTAAAGGAGCGCGCCGAAGGTGAGGGCTAAAAATCCGCCCTTCAGCGGCACGCCGAACAGCGTGACCGCCAGCAGGAACAGCAGGAGAAAATTCACCATCGCCAGGACGATGTAAGGGAGTTGCTTGCCCAGGAGAAATTCCAGCCTCGTTACCGGCGTCACGTAGAAATTGATGATGGAACCCAGCTCTTTTTCCCGCACCACGCTGAGCGCGGTCAGCATGGCCGGGATCAGCAGCAGCAGCAGCGGCAGCATGGCGGGAACCATGGCGACGATGCTGACCACGTCCGGGTTGTAGCGGTAGCGGATTTCGAGATCGAACAGCCCGGCCGGCGGCGTGCCCCCCGGCATTTCCGCCTCCTTCTGCGCGAGCCATTGCGCCTGAATCGCCTCCATATAGGCTTTCACCGTCTCCGCCCGCATCGGCATCGCGCCGTCGATCCACGCGCCCACGGAAACCGGGTCGCCGCGCTCGATATCGCGGGCAAAATGGGGCGGCAGCTCGATGGCGAGCGCCAGCTCGCCGTCCCGCATCCGCCGGTCGAGCTCCGCGTAGTCGCGCAGGGGCGGGCGCTCGATGAAATAGGGCGAGCCGGCGATGTTGAGGGCGTAATCGCTGCTCGTGGTGGTCTGGTCATGGTCCAGCACGGCGAAGGTGAGGTTCTGCACGTCCAGACTGACGCCGAAGCCCATCACCAGCATCAGGACGACCGAACCGAGCAGCGCCAGGGTGAGGCGGATCGGGTCGCGGCGCAACTCCAGCGCCTCGCGCCGGGAATAGCTGAACATGCGCCGCGGATTGAACCGGCCAGGGGTGCGCGGCGGCACGGCGGGCGGATCCGCGATCGGTGCCACCGCCGCGCTCTCCACCGGTCCGGTCTCCTTCGCGGCGTCTTCGAGATAGCCGATGAAGGCGTCCTCCAGCGTGGCCGCGCCACGCGCTGCCATCAGCTTCGCGGCGGAGCCGATCACCAGCACACGGCCCGCATGCATCAGGGCCACGCGATCGCAACGCGCCGCCTCGTTCATGAA
>JAJYAF010000362.1 GCA_021779655.1 Pseudomonadota bacterium | reverse complement strand
CGAGGATGTCGATCCCGGCATTAGCCTGATTGACCGCCTGGCGGACCAGGATTTCCAGGGTTTCATCGTTGGCCACGTAACCGGCCCGCAGAACGCCGTCGTGGCCATGGTCGGTATAGGGGTCCAGCGCCACGTCTCCGACGAGCGCCATTCCCGGAAATTCCCGCTTCAGTAGCCGGGCGCCGCGGCAGATCAGGTTTTCCGGGTTGAGCGCCTCGCTCGCCTCCGGGTCGCGGCGCTCGGGCGGCGTTACCGGGAACAGGGCGATGGCCGGAATACCCAGCCTTGCGGCCTCCTCCACCTGGCCGGCCAGCAAATTCAGCCCAACCCGCGCCACCCCCGGCATGGAGGGCACCGGCTCCGGCTCGCCGCCGCCCTCCCTGATGAAGATCGGCCAGATCAGATCGTCCACGGCCAGCCGGTGTTCGGCCACCAGCCGGCGGGTAGCGGCGTCATACCGGTTGCGGCGCATCCGGGTTGCGGGATAGCTTCTCATCATTTCCGATCGTTTATCACCGCGACGCGCGCCCCGCCATCCGGCATGCGGTTTTCCCGCCCCCGGTATCGCGGCGGGCCGGCCTGGCGGATGTTTCCAACTGCCGAACCCGCGTGATAAACGCAAGGTCATGACCCGTTCTCTCATCGTGGCGGTTGGCGCGGATCACGGCGGCGTGGCGCTGAAGAACCGGCTCGCCGCCGTGCTGATCGAAGGCGGCCATCAGGTGCTGGATTTCGGCACCGATGGCAGCGCGAGCGTGGATTACCCCGATTACGCGAAGCCGGTCTGCGCCGCGGTGCTGGAGCAGACGGCCGATTTCGGAATGCTTGTCTGCGGCACAGGTATCGGCATGTCGATCGCGGCCAATCGCCACCCCGGCATCCGCTGCGGTCTTGCGCATGACGTGACCACGGCGCGGCTGACCCGCGCGCATAACGACGCCAACGTGCTGGCCCTCGGCGCCCGCGTGCTGGGGGAGGAAATCGCGCTGGATATTCTGGGAGCCTTTCTCAGCACGCCTTACGAAGGCGGCCGGCATGACCGGCGCATCGCCAAGCTGAACCTGAATTACACGGAAGAGACGCCATGAACGACTCGAGCCTCGCCCCCGCGCCCGCGCGATTCTTCAATGCCCCGCTGGCCGAGGCCGACCCGGAAGTGGCGGCCGCGATCCGCGCCGAACTCGTGCGCGAGCAGGACGGAATCGAGCTGATAGCCTCGGAAAACATCGTCTCCGCCGCGGTGCTGGAGGCGCAGGGTTCCGTGCTCACCAACAAATATGCCGAAGGCTATCCCGGCAAGCGCTATTACGGCGGATGCGGCCCGGCGGACATGGCCGAGACGCTCGCCATCGAGCGCGTGAAGAAACTCTTCGGCGCGGGCTACGCCAACGTGCAGCCCAATTCCGGCAGCCAGGCCAACCAGTCTGTGCTGCTGGCGCTGCTAGCGCCGGGCGACACGATTTTGGGAATGAGCCTTGCCGCCGGCGGGCATCTCACCCATGGCGCCGCGCCGAATCTTTCGGGCAAATGGTTCAACGCCGTGCAATACGGGGTGCGCCGGGAAGACGGTCTGCTCGATTACGAGGAACTGGAAGCCCTGGCGCATGAGAAGAAACCGAGGCTCATCATCGCCGGCGGTTCGGCCTATCCGCGCTTCATCGACTTCCCGCGCATCGCCAAGGTGGCGGAGGCGGTAGGCGCTTATTTCATGGTGGACATGGCGCATTTCGCCGGGCTGGTCGCGGCCGGCCTCTATCCTTCGCCGCTGCCGCATGCCCATGTGGTCACCTCCACCACGCACAAAACCCTGCGCGGCCCGCGCGGCGGGCTCGTGCTGACCAACCACGAGGACATCGCCAAAAAAATCAACGCCGCCATTTTCCCCGGCCTGCAGGGCGGTCCCCTCGTGCATGTCATCGCCGCCAAGGCCGTCGCGTTCGGCGAGGCGCTGCGCCCGGATTTCCGCGCCTACCAGAAGGCCGTGGCGGAAAACGCGAAGGCGCTCGCGGAAGCGTTGACAGCGCGGGGGCTGGCGATCGTCACCGGCGGAACCGACAGCCATCTGCTGCTCGTGGACCTGCGCCCCAAGCGTGTCACCGGCAAGGCGGCGGAAGCGAGCCTGGAGCGCGCCCATATCACCACCAACAAGAACGCCATTCCCTTCGATCCTGAAAAACCCTTCATCACCTCCGGGATCCGCCTCGGCACACCGGCCGCCACCACGCGCGGCTTCGGGGTTCGGGAATTCCGGGAGGTGGGCGCGATGATCGGCGATGTGCTGGAAGGGCTCGCCAAATCCAACGATGGCGGCAACGAGACGGTGGAGCGTGCCGTCGGCGCCCGGGTGAGGGAACTCTGCGCCCGCTTCCCGATCTACCGGTAAGGAGCGGCCATGCGCTGTCCGTTCTGCGGCGAGGCGGATACCCAGGTGAAAGACAGCCGCCCCACGGAAGATGCCAGCGCCATCCGCCGCCGCCGCTTCTGCGCCGGTTGCAGCCAGCGCTTCACCACCATTGAGCGGGTGCAGCTGCGGGAGCTCACCGTGCTGAAATCCGACGGACGGCGCGTCCCCTTCGACCGCGACAAGCTCATGCGCTCCATCCGGGTTGCGCTGAACAAGCGCCCGGTGGATGCGGAGCGGATTGAGCGGATCGTCAACGGCATTGTCCGCCAGCTGGAGGCGAGCGGCGAGGCGGACGTGAAATCGCACGAGATCGGCGAGCTGGTGATGGAGACGCTGAAGGATGTGGATGCCGTGGCCTATGTCCGCTTCGCCTCGGTCTATCGGGATTTCCGGGAGACCAAGGATTTCGAGGCGTTTCTGGGAGGGCTGGGTGACTCCGCCCCGGCGCGGACGGGTGCCGCGCCCCGCAATGCGAATCGGGCGAAGCCGGAATGAGTTTATCGCCGGATGAAGAAGCCGATATCGCGCATATGCGCGCCGCCATCGCGCTTGCCCGGCGGGGCCTGGGAGAAACCGCGCCCAATCCTTCGGTCGGCTGTGTCATCGTCAAGGACGGGCGGGTGGTGGGGCGCGGCCGCACGGCGGCCGGTGGCCGGCCGCATGCCGAGACGGAAGCCCTGGGGGTGGCCGGGGAACTGGCGCGGGGGGCGACCGCCTATGTCTCGCTCGAACCTTGCGCGTTCACCGGCAAGACCCCGCCTTGCGCCGAGGCGCTGATTGCCGCCAGCATCGCCCGGGTGGTGATCGGCACGCGCGATCCGCACGGAAAAGTAAACGGCGCCGGTGCCACGATGCTGCGCGCGGCGGGCATCCTGGTCACGGAAAACCTGCTGCGGGCGGAAGCCGACGCGGTGATCAGCGGCTTCGCCATGGTCCAGTCGGCCGGCCGGCCGCTTTTGCGGCTTAAGCTCGCCTCCAGCCTCGACGGGAAAATTGCCACCCGCACGCGGCAAAGCCAGTGGCTGACGGGCGAGCCCGCGCGGCGGGCGACGCACGCGATGCGCGGCCGGCACGATGCGGTCATGGTCGGCGTGGGCACCGTCCTCACGGACGATCCGGAACTCACCTGCCGGATTCCCGGCTTCCGTTCGGCGCC
>JAJYAF010000361.1 GCA_021779655.1 Pseudomonadota bacterium | reverse complement strand
CCACCAGGAAGAGGAGATGGAGCATGTGGTTCTGTTCCATGTCTCGTACGGCGCCGGCTGTGTCGTAATCATCCGCCCTTCCCTCCACGCCCAAAACTTCGGCAACGGTGATCTGCACATGGTCGATACGCGCGGCATTCCAGATCGGTTCGAACAGGCCATTGGCGAAACGCAGCGCCATCAGGTTCTGAACGGCCTCCTTCCCCAAATAATGGTCGATGCGGTAGACGCGATCCTCGGGGAACACGGCGCCCACGGCTTCGTTCACGCGCCTTGCCGATTCCAGCGTTTTGCCGATCGGCTTTTCCACCACGATGCGCGCGTTCTCATAATTCAAGCCGAATTTCTTGATCTGCTCGCAGATCGGCCCGAACAATTCCGGCGCCGTTGCAAGATAGAAGACGGTAACGCGGTCCCGGTATGGCTGTAGCGCGGCGGCAAGCTCCGGCCAGCCATCGGACCGGCCGGCGTCCACGGCAAGGTAACGCAGCCGGGACAAAAAGCGCTCAAGATTCGATTTCTCGACATCCGGGACCGCGACATGATCGGCAATCGCGCCGCGGGCGAGATTGATGAAGTCCGCCTGTGAGAACGGGCCGCGGGAAACACCGAAAATCGTGGCTGCCTCCGGCAGCTGGCCGGCCAGATCACGGGCAAACAAAGCGGGCAGCAGTTTGCGGCGGCAAAGATCGCCCGTGGCGCCGAACACGACCAGCACGAAGGGCGGAACAGGGATAACGCGGCTGGTCATGG
Source organism: Pseudomonadota bacterium (assembly GCA_021779655.1). The sequence continues at coordinate 2,810 of JAJYAF010000361.1, read as the reverse complement.
CTCGTGGCTCCTCGGTTCGAGGGAAAACGCCGTATTCGATTCTCAAGAGCGCATGATATTGCCGGTCCGGGAAAACTTCCACTGCCGCATCCGGTCGGACCGGGAAATTTCTCCCCAAAAGCGCATGGGCACCGGAAACTTGAAAAAAACCGGGAAGGGTAATTCAGTATCCCCCTTCCTCGATCTCCTCCTCTTCGTCGGAAATCCAGCATTCGCAGCGATAGCATTTGCCGGACAACTTGTTTGTTCTACGATCAACACCGTCGAGCAGCCTGCCGCATTGCATACAGCCGGGCGGCAGCGCATGCGAACTATGCGCCGGCGAACGCGCGGCGAGGATGGCGGCGATGCTGTTGAACCGGGTCTTCGGCCCCTCAAGAAAACTCATCGTCCTCGCCCCTCCTCGGGCGTTATTGGGCGCCACCATCGCGCCGCAGGCCTTGCCGCAACGGCTAATCCGTTCCGTGCGAGGTACAATTTCGCCATGACCCTGACACAATTCAACCACAGCGCGCCGAAATTTCGAGTCCTGTAGGAACATTCATTTAGGTTACAGGTGGGACCAGGTTTCGGCGTGCTCAGCCGACATGCCAAGGTTCGGGGAAAGCCTTTCCCGGGGTTGCGAAGCGACGCGCTTGAAACCACGATGCATTGACCCGCCTTTTCCGGCGGGCCATGCACCGCGGATGGATTCTCGAACTCAAGGAATTTCCGCCGGGCGCGCCACCGTTTACGTGATCGCGCTGGCCAGCCTGTTCCGGCTGGCTATCGCCGGGGGCACCGGACTCGGGATCGATGAAAGTTACATGGTGGCGGCATCCAACCGGTTCGCCGCCTCGTATTTCGATCACCCGCTCGCCTCCTGGTGGCTGGAGCTTAGCAGCCGCAGGCTGTTCGGAAGCATGCAGCCGATCGTGGTGCGGCTGCCGTTCGTGCTGCTTGCGGCCGCCACCTCGGCCTTGCTCTATGCGCTCACCGCATGGCTCTATGGCGCAAAGGCCGGGTTTTGGGCGGTGGTGGGTTATACCCTCTCGCCGGTGTTTTCGCTCGCCTTCGGCTGCTGGGTTCTGCCGGACGGGCCGCTCAATGCCGCCTTGCTCGCCATGGCGTACGCGCTTTGTCGCGCCGTCGGGCTCAACGCGAGGGAGGCGCCACACCGCATTGGCTGGTGGACGGTGGCTGGAATCTGCGCGGGTCTTGCCTTGCTCAGCAAGTATAACGCCATTCTCACACTGGCCGGGTCTCTGTTATTCATGCTGACAGAACCGGTCTCGCGCCGGCAGCTGCGCGGCTTTCAGCCCTGGCTCGCGGCGCTCCTCGCGGCGTTGATATTCCTGCCGGCCGTCGCGTGGAACGCCGCGCATGGCTGGCAATCCTTCCATTTCCAGGGCGGCCGCGCCGCCGCCGGGCTACGGCTGCATCCGCTGGCGCCGCTTGCCATCTGGGGCGGTGAGGCCTTGTTCGTGCTGCCCTGGATCTGGCTGCCGTTGGTACTCGTTCTGATCGGCGCGCTACGGAGAGGCCCGGGCGACCGGCGTAGCTGGATGCTGGCCATGCTGGCGGTGTTTCCGATACTGGTTTTCGCCCTCATCGGATTGTGGAGTTCGGCGCGTATTCTCTACCACTGGGCAGCGCCCGGCTATTTGATGCTGTTTCCCCTGCTGGGTGACTGGGCGGCTCGCCGCGCGGGCAGTGCGGCCCGTTGGCTGCGCGCGGCTGCGGTTTCGACCGGCTGCCTGCTCGCCGCGGCAGCCTTCCTGATGATCGCGGAGCTGCATTTTTCGATTTTCCCGCAATTCAACGAGCTCTTTCCTCCCGGGAAATCGCCTCTGCTGCAGGCGATCGATTGGGATTCCATTCCCGGCGAGCTGGCGGCGCGCGGCATGCTGAATAACCCCCATATGGCGATCGCCGCGCTTCGCTGGTACGATGCCGGGAAAATCGGCTACGCGGTGCGGGGCGGAATTCCGGTTACGGTTTTCGGGCCGCAGCCACATCAATTCGGGTTTTCCGTACCCCCTGAAAGCCTGCTCGGACGGGACATCCTGATCCTCGTCATGCCGGGCGATCTCAGCCTTGTCGCCCAAACCTATCGGCGGTTCTTCAAATCCCTGGGCCCAGCACCCGCGCTAACGGTAACCAGGGCGGGCATGACGCTCCTGGTAATTCCGGTGCTGCTGGGCCGGGATTTACAAAGGGCACCGTGAAACAACAGCAGCCAGCCTTGGCAAGCCTCCGGGCAAGTCTCTCTCGACACGGGCCGCTGCCTCACTCCGCGGCGATTGCGAACGCCGGCATCGGCCGATCCATCTCCAGGAATGCGCGCATTTGCGCATGGAACCGCGCCACGCTGAATTGTTCCGCGCGCCGCCGGCATTCCAGAGGGTCGATTCGCACGGCCTCGAAGGCGGCAACCGCCGCGATGATGGCGTCCTCGCTCTGCGTGTGGAAAAAAACGCCGGTCGGCACCGGGCCGGCGGATATCGATTCCGTCGCGCCGCCGCGCCCATAGGCGATCACCGGAGTCCCGCAAGCCTGAGCCTCCACAGGCACGATGCCGAAATCCTCTTCCGCCGCGAACACGAAGGCGCGCGCCCGCTGCATATGATCGCGCAACGCCGCAAATCCCTGGAACCCTAGAACCGAAACATTCGGCGCCCTCGCGGCGACGGCGCGCAGCCCGGCCATGCCCGGCCCGTCGCCGATCACCACCAGGCGTTTTTCCGGCATCCTGGCAAAGGCTGCGGCGATCAGATCCGTCCGCTTATAGGGCACCAGTCGCCCGACGGCGAGGTAAAAATCCTCCTTTT
>JAJYAF010000360.1 GCA_021779655.1 Pseudomonadota bacterium | reverse complement strand
GAGAAAATTTAGGGGAATCATGATCGGTGTCGGTGTCATGAAGCTCGCCAGGTATCCCCGCACCCCGCCGGCACGAATTCCGAACCCGATGATGGCGAGGAATACCAGCAGCGCCAGCGCCGCATCGGTTTCCAGATGCGCGGTCGGCGGTGTTACGCCGGGAACCAGCGAGGACCAGTTGGCAATGAAGATGTAGGTAAACAGGGTTCCGATGAAGGCGCGCTACGGCGCGGGATCGGCGCGCATCGTGTCGCGGATCTGGCTGTCCACGGCCTCCACCACCAGTTCGAGGGCGGCCTGCGTCGCGGAAGGGACCAGCGCCAGGCGGCTGCGCAGCCATGCCGCCCCGGCGACGAGAATCGCCATGATACCCCAGGTCGCCAGCACCGGCTCCGTCACCGGCACCGGCCCGATATGGAACAAGGTCTGGGTCGCCAGGGGCGAGTTCATGGCGCTGCCCGGCCGATCCGGCGCAGGGTGAAGGCCCGCCCGGCGAGCAGGCCAAGCGTGGAAGCGATGAGCGGCAACGCGCCCTCCCGGGCAACCAGCGCCAGCACCGAAGCGAGCAGCGCCAGGCGGCCCAGCATCAGCAGCAGGCCGGTGGCGCGCCGCTTGCCGGCCGCAAGCTGCCTCGTGCTGGCCCACAGGGCGCGAAAATACAGTACGCCAAGGCCGCAGCCGATGAGCAGCGGCACGCCGGCAACGCGCACAAGGGCTGAAAAGGCCGGAGCGGGGAGGGCCAGGGAAAGGGGAAGGGCCAAGGGGAGAGCGAGGGGGAGAGCCAGGGTCATCGGGTATTCTGAACCCATTTCCAGGCCGACCAGCAGCCGAACGCCAGGCCGATCAGCAGCAACGGTGCGGTCCAGAACACGCCGCTACGGGCAAGCCGGTCCAGCCAGTGACCGATGAACAGGCCAATCAGCATCGGCACCACGATGATCCAGCCCAGCACACCGATCTGTGCCAGCCGGCTGGCCACCGAGGGACCCTCTTCACGCCGGCGCTTGCTGCGCTGGCGCACCGCGCGCAGCAGGGGGTCCTTTTCCTCGGGCAAACTCATGGCTCAGGCGCCGCCACGGCGGTCTGGCCGCAGGTAATGCATGATTCGGCGGATCGCACTGAGCTGGAGCCGCATCTGCTCGATATGCTCGTTCCTCTGGCTTTCGGCGGCGGCGCGGAACTGCGCCAGCACCGTCTGGTCAAGCGTGTCGAGATCATCGCCCAGTACGGCTTCGCGCGTGGTGATCGCGATTTCCCGTCCCGCGGAGACGCAGAGCAGGCCGCGGCGGACGGCGCAATAGCGATGGCTGCCGTCCTGGCGCCGCCAGCCCAGCACCGAAATCGTCAGGCTGGTGAGGAAATCGGCATGGCCCGGCAGGATCCCGAAGCCGCCGCTCGCATCCTCGGCGCGCAGCGCGGCGACCCCGTCCTCCCGCGCGACCACGGCTAACGGCGTGACGATTGCGAGCCTCACCGCGCCGCCGCCGCGTGCGCGGCCTCCTCGCGTTTGCGGGCTTCGTCCAGCGTGCCGATCATGTATAGCGAGCTTTCCGCCCAGTCATCGGCATCGCCGTCGAGAATGGCGCGGCAGCCCGCCATTGTTTCGGCCAGGGGCACAGTGCATCCAGGCTTTCCGGTGAAAGCCTCCGTCACCTTGAAGGGTTGGGTGAGAAAGCGCCGCAGGCGGCGGGCGCGGGCGACGGTGAGACGGTCGGCGGCGCCGAGCTCCTCGACTCCCAGCAAGGCGATGATGTCCTGCAAATCCTGCAGGCGCGCCAACGTGGTGCGGACGCGCTCCGCCAGCGCGTAATGCGCTTCGCCGATCACCAGTGGATCGAGCAGTACCGAGCTTGAGGCCAGCGGGTCGATCGCCGGATAGAATGCCTCCGCCGCGAGGCCGCGCGAGAGCATGATCATGCTGTCCATGTGGCTTGAGATCGCCGTCACGGCCGGGTCGGTGAAATCGTCGGCGGGTACATAGACCGCCTGGATGGCGGTGACGGCCGTGCCGGCGACCGAAGCAATGCGCTCCTCAAGCCCCGCCACCTCGCTCGCCAGGGTGGGCTGGTAGCCCACCCGCGAAGGCAGGCGTCCGAGCAGGCTGGAAACCTCGCTTCCGGCCTGCACGAACCGGAAGACATTATCCATCAGCAGCAGCACGTTCTGATGTTTTCGGTCGCGAAAATATTCAGCGATCGTCAGCGCCGTGAGCGGCACGCGCCAGCGCGCGCCCGGCGGTTCGTTCATTTGTCCATAAACCAGAACGGTGCGGCCGAGCACGCCCGAGCCCCGCATATCGTTCAGCAACTCATGGCCCTCGCGCGAGCGCTCGCCCACGCCGGCAAAGACCGAGATGCCCTGGTAGCTTTCCACCATCGAGCGAATCAGCTCCATCAGCAGCACGGTCTTGCCGACGCCCGCACCGCCGAACATCGCCGCCTTGCTGCCCTGTGCCAGCGGGGTGAGCAGGTCGATCACCTTGATACCCGTCTCGAACATCGTCAGGGCCGAGGTCTCCTGCTGGAGAGCAGGCGGCGGATCGTGGATCGGCCGGGTGGGCGTCGAAGGCGGCAGCGCCGGGCCGCGGTCGCGCAGGGTGCCGGTGACATCAAGCAGCCGCCCCAGCACGGCCTCTCCGACCGGCACGGCCAGCGCCCCACCGCGCGGATGCGTGGCAACGCCGCGCGCCAGACCGGCCGTATCCTGCAAGGCGACCGCCCGGACCGTCCGCCTGTCGAGATGATAGTGAACCTCCAGAAGCAGCGGCTCCGGCCTGTCCCATGCCACGTCCAGGGCGCTATTGACCGGCGGCAGAACCCCGCTCGGGAAGGCCACATCAACGACGGCGCCGCGTACCGCGATAATCATGCCCTCAGGCGCCGATGAGACCGGATTAACCGACATGACGGAATTCTACCGCGATCGGCCGCCACATGCCATCATCCTGAATTCAGGATGCCGCGCCGCTTTTCGTGACGGAAAACGCGCCGAACGCGCTTGATTTGTATCAACGCCGCGGTGTTGAAAGAGCGGGAGAACTTGCGCGAGCCGGCAGGAGGATACGATGGAAGTTGCGGAGTTGATGACGCGGGACGTTGTTTCGGTGCAGCCCGAGACGACACTCGCTGACGCTGCTAATCTCATGCTGACCCGCCATATCAGCGGCTTGCCGGTGGTGGATGCGCAGGGCGGCGTGGTGGGAATGCTCACGGAAGGGGATCTGCTTTTCCGCTCGGAGCTTGATACCCAGGGCAAGCCCGTGGGCTGGCTTGCGGCTTTCATCAACCCCACGAAGTCGGCCACGGATTTCGTCCGCGCTCATGGCCGTTACGTCCGGGAGATAATGGCCACGAACCCGATCTGCCTCGCGCCCGAAGACGACCTCGCCGAAGCGGCCGCGCTTATGCATGACAAGCGGATAAAACGGCTGCCCGTGGTGTCGCAAAACCGGCTGGTCGGCATTCTGAGCCGCCATGATCTGCTGCGCGCGCTGGCCGCTCGCCTTTCGGCTCCGCCCGCGCTGGAGCCCGGCGAGACGATCGGGTCCCATATCGAACGGGTGCTGCAAACGGAAAAATGG
>JAJYAF010000359.1 GCA_021779655.1 Pseudomonadota bacterium | reverse complement strand
ATCGCCAACGGACCGCGGTCCAGCCGGCCGGCGCGCGCAAGCGCCCCAGCCTCCCGCGTTCCTGGAAGCGCGGAGCCTTAGCCTATCCTCGCACCCCCTGTCCATATCCCCCCCCCTATATCCCCGGCGCAAATCTCCTATACTGCGCGCATGAATCCGGCCGCCGCGCTGCTCGTCATCGATGTCCAGAACGATTTCTGCCCGCAAGGCGCGCTGGCCGTGGCGGAAGCGGATGCCATCGTGCCGCTCGTCAACCGCCTCGCGCGGCGCTTCGAAACGGTGGTCCTTACCCAGGACTGGCATCCGGCGGATCACGTCTCCTTCGCCGGCCGGCATCCCGGCCTTGCCCCGTTCACGCGGATCATGCTCCCCTACGGCCCGCAGACCCTCTGGCCCACGCATTGCGTGATGGCGACTCCGGGCGCCGCCTTTCATCCGGGGCTCGATATTCCGCATGCCGGCCTCATCCTGCGCAAAGGCATGCACCGTGAGGTGGACAGCTATTCCGCCTTCCTGGAGGCCGACCGCGCAACCGTGACCGGGCTTGCCGGCTATCTTGCCGCGCGCGGCATCGCCGAGGTGTTTCTCTGCGGCCTCGCGCTCGATTTCTGCGTCGCATGGTCGGCTGAGGACGCCGTTTCATACGGCTTCAAAACCACCGTCGTCACGGATGCCTGCCGCGCGATCGACACCTCAGGCTCCCTCCGGGCCGCGCTCACCCGGCTGGATAAGGCGGGCGTGCGCCGCGTCGTGAGCACCGACCTCGATGAAGGTTGAAACCGGGCGAGGGTTGAAACCGGGCGAAGGTTGAAAAAAGGCGATCCCGCCGCGCGGAACCGCCTTTCCTCCTGCTTCAACCGGCGCGGGAAACGCCGTCAGCCAACGCTGATCGAGCTGACTTCCGGGCCCTTGGCGCCCTGCACCACGTTCATGCGCACGGATTGGCCTTCCTGCAGCGGCGGCAGACCGGCATGTTCCAGCGCGGTCGCGTGCACGAAAACATCCTTCCCGCCATTCTGCGGGCTGATGAAGCCGAAGCCCTTGGTGGAATTGTACCATTTCACGATGCCGGTCATTTCCACCGCCGGGCCGCTCGGCTGCTGGCGGGGCGGGCGCGGGCCGCGTGGGCGGTCGAACCCGCCGCCAAAGCCCCCACCGCCGCCGCCACGGCCGGCGGCGGACTCACCGGTTCCCTCGGTCACGGAAACCACCTGCTCCACCTGGCGGCCCTTCTGGCTCTGGCCAACCCGGATCTGCAGCACCGCCCCCGGCGAGACGGTCTGGTAACCGGCGTTCTGCAGGGAGTTGGCGTGGAGGAACACGTCGCCCGAACCGTCCGCCATCTCAACGAAGCCGAAGCCTTTTTCGGGGTTATACCATTTCACGGTCGCCTTGACTTCCGGCCCGGACGAACCGAACCCGGAAAAGGATGGCGGGGGCGGCGGCGCGTTGCCGTAGAAATTATCGTCATCAAATCCGCGGCGGCGTGGGCGTTGGCGGTCGCGGTCGTTTTTCGGGGGTCGCACTACTGGAACTGTCCTTACGTCTGATCAACAAAAATTATCTGGTTTCCACCCAGAAGCGCGCAGCATAGGGCAGCCCGGCCCAAGCTTCAATCCCAAACTCCGCCGCCATGCCGGTTTACCGTCGCGATCGCCCCGAGGCGGCGGCTGTTTCTCGCGGGAAATTCCGCGAGAACAGCGGCCAGGCGCCTTCCTTGAAACGCAGGCGCCGGCCATGCTCATCCCCTCTCCCGCCACCACGCCGCGCCAAGCAGGGCAAGTGCCGCCAGCATCGTCGGCAAGGGCGGCAGCAGCGGCACCGCCTTCTCGCCGGTGATCGCGGCGGCATGGCGGCGGCGCAGCATCGATGCCAAGGGCGGCACCGCCTGCCGCCCGAGCCAGACCACGCGGCTGCTCAGCGGCCCGAGAATCGCGGCGGTCGCGGCGAGATCCCGGTATTCCGAGGAATTCTCCACGCTCTGCGCCGCATCGGCAACCAGCCCGCCTTCGGCGACGTGCCACACGCCGGCCTGGCCGGCGGCGAGCGTCGCGCCATATTCCCCGGGGTACTCCTGATGATATTTCGGGGGATATTCCTTGGGCGCCCGCCCGGTCAGCGGCAGGCGGATCGTCCGGCCGTCCGGCGCGGTGACGATCGCGTCCGGCGGCGGCGCGGCGGCAAGGGTCTGCCGGCGCACCTCCAGCATGCCGTTCTCCATGCGCGCCGTCAGCGCCTCGGCTTCCAGCCCCGGCTCGCCCAGCAGCCAATGCACGCAGCGCCGCAGCAGCGGCATGGCCGGTCCGGCATGGGCGCCTCCGCGCGTCCAGAGCCAGAACTGATCGGAGGCGAGAAACCCGACCCGCCCTTTCCCCGCCTTCGCCAAAATCAGCAGCGGCGCGTTGCCGATGCCGGAAAGCAGCGCATCGCCCGCGTTCTGGGTGACGATCTCCTGCCGGTACCAGGGGGCCAGTTGCGCGCCGGCGAACGGCGCCGTCACCGGGTGCCGCGCGCCGAGCGGTGTCACCGCCGGAGAAAAGCGCTGGATCATCGTGCCCGGCGGCGCCGGCACTGCGGGCAGAAGCGGTCCGAGCGGCGTATCGGCAAGGCTGCCGGCGCCTTCGAATTCCGGGCCCACCTCCACCAGGAGCGCGCCGCCCCGCCTCACGCGGTCGGCCATGTTGGCGAGATATTGCGCCGGCAGCAGGCCGGTTGAATCGAACTGATCGAGGATGATGAGATCGAACCTGCCGATATCGGTATCGAACAGCTCCTCGACCGGAAACGGCACCAGCGCGAGCTCGCCGGGCAGCGCGTCCATCAGCTCTCCCGGCGTGCGCAAAATGGTGAAATGCACCAGCTGCACGGCCGGGTCCGATTTCAGCAGCACCCGCCAGGTGCGCTCGCCCTGGTTGGGATTGCCGGAAACCAGCAGCACCTCCAGGCGCTTGCGCACGCCGTCCAACGTGAAGGCGGCCTGATCGTTGACCGCCGAGACCGCGCCGGCAAGCGGCGCCGCCCGCACCGAAACGATAATCGGACCGGCATGCCCGACCGGGATGTTCACCGAAACCGGCGCGCCCACCGGCACCGGGCGGCTCCAGATCCGTTCCCCGTCGGCGCTGATGGCAACCGGCACCCTCGCGCCCGCGTCGGCCACCCCGTGGTCGATGACCGTGAAACCGACCGTGACATTCCCGCCGACCAGGCCGTAGCCCGGCGCGTCGTTCAGGCGCAGCTCCCGGTCGGTCTCCTCTCCTTTGGCCGCGAGCAGCGCGGTGAGCGGCGCGCCGGCATCGTGCCGCCCGGGCGCGTCGGAAATCTCGCCGTCGGTGAGCAAGGCGGTCCCGGCGCGCTGCGATTCCGGCACGTCCGCCATCGCCTGCCGCAAAACCGTGAAAAGCGGCGTGCCGTTCTCCGAGGCCGGAGGAACATCAACAACCCGCAATTCCAGATCGGGCAGGCCGGCCGCCTGCGCGCGCAAATCCGCGAGCGCCCTGGCGGCAAGGCCGGCGCGGTCGCCGATGCCCATGGATTGCGAGCGATCCAGCGCGACGGTGAAAATATCGGGCAGCGGCCTCAGGGTC
>JAJYAF010000358.1 GCA_021779655.1 Pseudomonadota bacterium | reverse complement strand
TCGAGCTTGCCGACTGGGAGGCGGACGATCTGATCGCCACCTATGCCAAGGCCGCGCGCGGGGCCGGCGGCGAGACGATCATCGTTTCTTCCGACAAGGACCTGATGCAGTTGCTGGGCCCGCGCGTCAGCATGCTGGACCCGATGAAGAACACGCCCATCGGGCCTGACGAGGTGGCGGCGAAGTTCGGCGTGACCCCGGACAAGGTGGTGGAGGTGCAGGCGCTGATCGGCGATTCGGTGGATAACGTGCCGGGCGTGCCCGGCATCGGCCCGAAGGGGGCGGCGCAGCTCATCCAGGAATTCGGCTCGCTGGAAGCGGTGCTGGCGGCGGCGCCCGGCATGAAGCCCTCGAAGCGCCGGGACATGCTGATCGAGCATGCGGAAGCGGCGCGGATGTCCCGCGCGCTTGTCACGTTGCGGGACGATGCGCCCCTGCCCGAGCCGATCGAGGCGCTGAAGCTGCGCCATTGGGACGACACCCGGCTCAGCGCGTTTCTGGAGGAGCAGAATTTCCGCAGCATCCGCCAGCGCCTGGCGCTGCTGGACCGCGGCGCGCCGCCGCCCGCCGAGATGACAATCGCGGCGCTGGCGGAGACAGGCCCGGATGCGCGCGCGCCTTTCGGCGGCTACAGGCTGGTGAGCGACATGCCGGCCTTGCAGGAGGTTGTCGCCAAGGCGCGGGCCGCCGGCCGCTGCGCGCTGGAAGTGGAGACCGACCGGCGGGAGGGTTCCGCCTCCCGGCTGCTGGGTCTGGCGATCGCGCTTGCGCCGGGGGAAGCATGCTATCTGCCCCTGGCGCATAATCTTTCCCTGGAAGATGCGCGCCAGCTTGGCGCCGGCGCGGCTCTGGCGGCCCTGGCGCCGCTGCTCGCGGACAGCGCCGTGCTGAAAATCCTGCATGACGCCAAGGGCGCTTGGGAAGTGCTGGATCAGGCCGGCTTTCCCGAAATTTCGCCCGTGGACGATACCATGCTGATCTCCTACGCGCAGGATGCGGGACGGCACGGGCATGGGCGGGATGAGCTTTCGGTGCTGCACCTGGCGCACACGCCCATGGCGTACGACCAGGTAACGGGAACCGGACGCAACCGGCTCGGCTTCGCCGACGTCTCGCTGGAAGCGGCCACCGCTTTCGCGGCGGAAGGCGCGGATATAACGCTGCGGCTATGGCAGTTGCTCAAACCGCAACTGCGCGTGAACAAGGCGCTGGCCTGCTATGAGCTGATCGACCGCCCGCTGATCAACATTCTGGCCGACATGGAGGAAGCGGGCGTGCTGGTGGACCGCGCGGATCTCACCGCCATGTCCCGCGATTTCGCGGCGCGGATGGCCACCATGGAGGCTGACATCCACAGGCTCGCCGGGCAGGAGTTCAACATCGGCAGCCCCAAGCAGCTGGGCGAAATCCTGTTCGAGACGCTCGCGCTGCCGGGCGGCAAAAAAAGCCGGCTGGGCGCCTGGGGCACCGATTCCAGCGTCTTGGAAACCCTGGCCGAGCAGGGCGCTGAAATCGCCCAGCGTGTGCTGGACTGGCGGCAGCTGGCCAAGCTCAAATCCACCTATGCCGACGCGCTGGTGGAGAAGATCGACCCCGGTACCGGCCGCGTGCATACGCGTTTCGCGATGGCCGCCACCACCACCGGCCGCATTTCCTCCACCGATCCGAATTTGCAGAACATTCCGATCCGCACGCCGGAAGGCGCGCGCATCCGCAAGGCGTTCATCGCCGCGCCCGGTCACCGGCTGATCTCGGCCGATTATTCCCAGATCGAGTTGCGGCTGCTTGCGCATGTGGCGAACATTCCGGCGTTGAAGGAGAGTTTTTCCCAAGGCGAGGATATTCACGCGCGCACGGCCTCGGAAGTTTTCAACATCCCGATCGCGCGGATGGACAGCGCGACGCGCCGGCGGGCGAAGGCCATCAATTTCGGCATCATCTACGGCATTTCCGCCTTCGGCCTGGCGCGGCAGCTCGGCATCACCGGCGGCGAGGCGAAAACCTATATCGACGCCTATTTCCACCGCTATCCCGAAATCCGCGCCTATATGGAAAACACCAAGGAGCAGGCACGGGAGCTGGGCTATGTGCTCACCCCGTTTGGCCGCCGCTGCTGGATTCCCCGCATTCGCGACAAAATTCCCTCCCTACGCGCCTACGCGGAACGCCAGGCGATCAACGCGCCGTTGCAGGGCGGGGCGGCGGATGTGATCAAGCGGGCGATGGTGAAGCTGCCGAAAGCCCTGCGCGAGGCCGGGCTTTCCGCCCGGCTGATCCTCCAGGTGCATGACGAATTGCTGTTCGAGGCGCCGGAGACGGAGGCGGAAGCCACCGCGGAAATCGCCCGGCGCATCATGCGGGACGCGGCCAGCCTTTCCGTGCCGCTGCAGGTGGAAACCGGCATCGGCGCGAGCTGGGCGGACGCGCACTGACAGCGCTTCGCGCGCTCGTGTTCCAGCCGGGCCGGGGAAGTATTGTCATTTCGATAAATGAATAAATTAACGGGCATTAAAGCCGCAGGGTCTGCGCAAGGCCGAATTCCCCGAGCCGGGTTGCCAGCGCGCCATCCGGCATCCCGCCGGTGAACAGCGCCGCGCCCGCAAGCGCGCCAGGCGGCGATGAGGGCAGCGTTCGCGTGACCGCCACGGTCTGGCGCGCGACCGGACCCGCCGGGTCGAACCAGCCCATGCCTGGCCGCAGCGCCATCAATTCCGGCAACAGGAAGGTGTAATGCGTGCAGCCGAGGGCAATGGCATCGATCCGCTCCGCGCCCGGCTGCGCGAGCAGCGGGGCGATTGCCTCCGCCAGCGCGTGCGGATCGAGAATGCCCGTCCGGAATTTCCGCTCCGCCAGATCGGCCAGAACCGCCGTGCCGTGGCTATGGACCGTGCAGCCATCCGCGAATTGTTCGATCAGTCCGGTCAGATAAGGGCGGCGGATGGTGGCTGCCGTGGCGAGCAGGCCGATATGCCGCGTGCGGCTGGCCGCCGCCGCCGGCTTTACCGGCGGCACGCAGCCGATGAAGGGCAGGGCGAAGGCTTCCCGCAAATGCCCCAGCGCCACCGTGCTCGCCGTATTGCAGGCTATCACCACGGCGTCCGGCCGGGCCGCCGCGATCCCTCTGCCCACCACGGCGAGTATCCGCGCCAGAAGCGCGTCGTCCGGCTTTTCGCCATAGGGATAGAATTCATCGTCGGCGAGATAGGTGAGACGGGCCAGTGGCAGCAGGCGCCGGATTTCCGCCACCACGCCGAGCCCGCCGATGCCGGAATCGAACACCAGCAGATTCATGCCCGAAGACTCATTTTTGGAACGGGTCGTTGGCGAAAATCACGCTTCGTCCACCGCGAATTCGACATCACGGTGCACCTGCACCGACATCAGCACGCCAAAGCCAAGCATCACCGCTGTCAATGCCGAGCCGCCATAGGAGATCAGCGGCAGCGGCACGCCGCCCACCGGGATCAACCCCATCACCATGGACAGGTTCACCGCGCAGTAGAGAAAGAAATTCGTGCCGATCCCAAGCGCCACCAGCCGTCCATACGCGTGGTTGCAGCGCAACGCCGTATAGAGCGCGATGGCGACCACCCCGAA
>JAJYAF010000357.1 GCA_021779655.1 Pseudomonadota bacterium | reverse complement strand
GAGGCCGGGTGGATAAGCGACCGCAAGGGCTACCGCTACGCCCCGCTCGACCCGCTCACCGGCCGGCCCTGGCCCGAGATGCCGCCCCTTTTCCTGCAAATCGCGACCCGAGCCGCCGCCGCCGCCGGCTACGCGGAATTCCACCCGGATGCCTGCCTGATCAACCGCTATGTTCCGGGGAGCAGAATGTCCCTGCATCAGGACCGGCAGGAAAAGCCGCTGGATCAGCCGGTGGTGTCCCTTTCGCTGGGGCTTGCGGCAATTTTCCTCTGGGGTGGCGCCACGCGCGGCGAGCGGCCGCTGCGCCTGCCCCTGTATCATGGGGACGCGGTGGTTTGGGGCGGGCCGGCACGGCTGAATTTCCACGGTATCGCGCCGTTGAAATCCGGCCATCACCCGCTGCTGGGGCAGCAGCGCTACAACCTCACCTTCCGCCGCCATTAGGCCAGCCCGCCAATTCATTGACTCTATCAGACAGGTGGCGGGCTGGCATAAGAAAGTTCGGTTACCAACGAATTCATGTCGATATTCACATGGCCTGATGGTAAAATTCTTGCCGAATTGGAGGAGCGAGATGGATATTAGGGTCAATTCAGACGGGTCCACTGTCGTGACTTGCGGGAACGAATCCGTTACCATCAATCCGCCACCGCCGGGTTCATCTTCAAACCCTGGCTCTACCGGTGGTTCAGGCGCGGGGACCATCCCCTATCCTAATACAACCGCGGCCATCATTTCGCGTGAAGACCTGGGAGACCTCGACAGCATTTTCCAAGGTTCACTTCCACCTCGCCGCCACTTCGCCACCGAAGAAGCCAACATCCACAGGAGCGTTGTGTTACACGCGACAGGCAATGTCGATATTTCCGCCGTGCGGAAAGCCCTGGAGAATGCGGGGTATGGGAATCTTCAGATCGAAATTGTGCCTCTGAAGCATAATGGCTGACGACCCATCCGCAGATCCCTTTGCGACAGCTAAAGCAAACCTACGGGACACTGTTAAATGGCTGGCCGCCGCCCTTGCCGGAACGGCTGCCGCCGCCGTTGGATCGTCGCCCTTAACCGGCCTCGGGTCATTGAAACTCCTGAGCTCTCGGTTCGATTTAGGGGCCATTTCGCTGGCTATCGCACTATTGGCGCTCCTTGGGGCGATAGCGATCATCCTCGAATTACTGGTTGGCGAAATTTTTTCGTTGGAGGCAAGCAGTACCGAGGAATGGGTTCAAAAATTCGTCGATCAACGAAAAAACGACCTGCTTCCTCCAGGTTTTGCCTCACTATCAGAGCTGATCGCTGAGCGGCGGCGTCAGGCACAGATACTGAGCGACTACCGCGACAACCAAGCCGATCCGGCTTATCGCGCGGCACAAGACGCATATAAGAGGTTGCAACCGCCGCTGGGAAACATCACGAGCCTTCTTTTGCTGGAACAACTCCGCAGGCGGGTACGCCACGCGAGAATTCCGCTGGCCCTTCTGTCGATCATCGGGGCGGCGGCATTGATCCTTTATTCATGGGCCGCAAATCCGCCAAAGCCGGCGGAAGAACACCCAAGCGCGAATGCTCATGTTTCTCAGACCGCACCGTAACGATAACGAAAGCGCTGCCCCGGGAACCGGCGCGATAGCCTCCGGCAGTCGGCGGGCGATCAGCGGCCGAGGAAAGCGCCCATATGGATCGCCGCATCCGAACCCGCATCGCCGGCCGTCTTGTGCTCCGGCAGCGCCGATACCGCCTGCCGGAGGCGGGTGATATGCGCCGCCGGATTCGCGCCGGATGTCGGCAATATCTGCGCGGCCTTGCCCAGCGCCGCCTGCAACCCGTTCGGCGGCATTTGCGCCGCGTTCGCCACTTCACCGCTTCCCGGTATGGGCACGGCGGCCGCGACGGATGCCGGACCAGGATTCGCGGGCGTGTCCGAGAGGTGACCGAAGAGCGAGGGGGCGGAAGCCGTTCTCGGGGTCAAAGGCCCGCCATGCAGTCCGAAAACATCCTGGAGCGTTCTGAAAATGCTCGTGTGGTCAAACGGCACCGGGCCGTCCGGCCGGATGATCCTGCCAGGAGAAATATAGGGTGAGACGATCACGGCGGGCACACGGACCCCGTAGCCGTCAAACTGATATCCATCCGGAAAAGGCCCTCCGGGCGATACCGCGGGCCCCGGGAAGACATGGTCATGGCAACCGCCATGCTCGTCATAGGTGATGATGAGCAGGGTATTTTCCCATCCCGGGCCGCCGCGCACCGCATTGTAGACCGAGGCGATCAATGCGTCCCCGTAGCCAACGTTATGGGGCGGATGTTGATCGTTGGGCATCAACCCGTTCAGGGGATCGGCGAAATACCGCGGCTCGATGAAGCTGTAGGAAGGCAGCTTCCCGGTCCTGGCATCCTCCAGAAAGGCATTGAACCGCTGGAACCCGCCAAGATGCCACCAAAGCCTGCCCAATGTCGCCGTTTGCGGAAAATCATGAAAATAAATGCGCCAGGTTTTGCCGCCGCCGGCAACCCGCTCGAAGGTCGTCGGCATCATGTAGGGCACATGTCCGGGCGTATTATTGACATCGCCACCCGCGCTGCCGGTATGCGCGAACAGCCTGTTCGGCCAGGTCTGGCAGGGTGCCGAGGCGAACCATCTGTCCGAGACACCAAAGGCTCTGGCCAGTTGGCTGATCGCCGGAACATGCGCCTCCGTGAAATAATGCATGACCGCATCGGGCGAACGGGGCGTCTGGCCGGAAGGCTGAGCCATGTAATTGTCGACAAATCCGCCCATCGGCGCTGCGAAGCCGGCCTTTCCATGGATCTGCTCGGCGATATCCGTGAACAGCTCCCCTGGATCGGGATCAGGCGCGGCCATCGAGGCCGGGCCGCCCGTGGGGTCCGTCCACACCGGAACGTCCCGGCTCGTTGTGCCGTTATGCCAAATGTTCTTCTCCGTGCCTTGCAGGCCGTCGAAGTCTTTGGAAGGAGGATATAGCGCGCCCAGCATGCAATCGAAGGACCGGTTTTCGAGCATCAGAACAATGACGTGCCGGATATCAGGGGCCATGATGAATCTCCCGGCCGATTTGGCGATAGTCATTCATGTTTTAGGAGGGACGGCCGGAATCAAGGCGCTGGCGGGACGGCCGCGCGCTAGGCCGCGCGGAGGGCAACAGCTTCCGGCCCGCCACTTTTTCGATCAGCGCCCGATAGCGGCGAAGATAGTCGGCGAGGTCGAGGTGACATTCCGCGTAGGCGCGCGCCCTCGCCCGCAGCCTCTCGGCCAGCGTTTCATCCGCCAGCGCCCGCAGCACCGTGCCGGCCAACGCCCGCGAATCCAGAAACGGCGTGAGCAGGCCGTTTTCCTCATGGGTGATGAATTCGCTCACTGTCGGCGTATCCCCCCCCACCACCACGCAGCCGCAGGCCAGCGCCTCGCGCAGCGACCAGGAGGCAACGAACGGATAGCTCAGATACACATGCGCGTCGGAGCGCTTGAGCAGGGCGAGATGCTGCTCATACGGCACCTTGCCGAGAAAATGCACCCTCCCCGCATCCAGCTTTCCCGCCAGCTCGGCCAGCAGAACCTCCCGCCACGGCCCGTTCGGATGCGCCGCGCCAT
>JAJYAF010000356.1 GCA_021779655.1 Pseudomonadota bacterium | reverse complement strand
GCTCGAACGCTATTTCCATGGCGTGCCGCTGGTGCCGGAGCGCGAACTCGTCATCGGCCGCATGGACGGGGTGATCTACGGCGCCGCCATCCTGGCGCTGCCCTCGCGCAATAACGAGGCGCAGGCCTTCGCCGCTTCCATCGCGCAGCATTTCGTCGCGCCCTATGCGCGGGGCCACGGCCTCTCGCGCCTCATCCTGCAGCGTACCGAAGAGCGTGCCCGCGCGCTGAACTGCCATGTCGTCAACCTCGACGTGCGGGAGACCCAGACAGCCGCGATCGCCCAATACGAGGCGGCGGGCTATGTGCGCTGGGGCACGCATCCGGCCTATGCCCGCATCAAGGGCGTCACCGTCCAGGGCCACTATTATTATAAGCGTCTCAGCAAATGAGCCTGACCTTATACCCGGCGATCGACCTGAAGGATGGCGCCTGCGTGCGGCTGCGGCGCGGGGACATGGCGGAGGCGACCGTCTATGGCACCGATCCGGCGGCGCAGGCGCTCGCATGGCAGCGCCAGGGCTTCCGCTGGCTGCATGTGGTGGATCTGAATGGCGCATTCGCCGGCCGGCCGGTGAATGCCGGCGCGGTGCGCGCCATTCTGGGCGCGGTGAGCGTGCCGGTGCAGCTTGGCGGCGGCATCCGCGATCTGGCCGGCATTGAAGGCTGGCTGGAAGCCGGTGTCAGCCGTGTCATCCTGGGCAGCGCCGCCGCCAAGAACCCCGCACTGGTGCGCGAGGCGGCGCGCGCGTTTCCTGGCCACATCGCGGTCGGGATCGACGCCAGGTCCGGCCGGGTTGCGACCGAGGGCTGGGCCGAGACTTCCGAGCTTGCCGCGACCGACCTCGCGCTCCGGTTGCAGGATGCCGGCATTGCCGCCATCATCTACACCGATATCGCCCGCGACGGCATGTTGTGCGGTCTCAACCTGGCTGAAACAGGGGCGCTTGCCGCGCGCGTCCGGGTGCCGGTCATCGCATCCGGCGGCGTTGCCGGGCTTGCCGATATCCTGGCGCTCAAGCAGGCCGCAGCCACTCTGCCCAATCTGGCCGGCGCCATCATCGGCCGGGCACTCTATGATGGCAGCATCGACGCCGCGGAGGCGCTCGCCGCATGTTGAAGCTGCGTATCATCCCCTGCCTCGACGTGCAGGACGGGCGGGTTGTGAAGGGGGTGAATTTCCGCTCGCTGCGCGATGCCGGCGACCCGGTGGAGCAGGCCGCGATCTATGACGCTGCGGGGGCGGACGAGCTTGCCTTTCTCGACATCACGGCCAGCGCCGACAACCGCGATACCATCCTCGATGTCGTTGCGCGGACCGCGGCCAAAGTTTTCCTGCCGCTTACCGTGGGGGGGGGGATCCGCACAACGGCCGATATCCGCCGCCTGCTGCTCGCGGGCGCCGACAAGGCCAGTATCAATTCCGCCGCCCTCGCCAGGCCGGAGGTGATTTCCGAGGCGGCGGAGAAATTCGGCAGCCAGTGCGTGGTCGTCGCCATCGACGCGCGGCGCGCCGCCCCCGGAAAATGGGAGGTGTTTTCCCATGGGGGCCGGCGCAATACCGGGCTTGACGCGGTGGCATGGGCGGAGCGCGCCGCCACGCTCGGCGCCGGAGAGATCCTGCTCACATCGATGGACCGGGACGGCACCGGCGGAGGCTTCGATCTCGAACTTCTGCGCGCGGTCTGCGCCGCCGTCCGGGTGCCGGTCATCGCCTCCGGCGGGGTCGGCGAGCTCGCGCATTTCGTGCAGGGCGCGGAGGCCGGCGCCAGCGGGCTGCTCGCGGCCAGCGTTTTTCATTTCGGAATCTTTACCATTGCGCAAGTAAAGGAGGCTCTCGCCCGCGCACGCTTGCCGGTAAGGCTGTCGCGCGCGAAACTTGCAATGACGGAGTCGCAGGCGGACAATGGCTAAAAAAACCTCAAAGCTTCGGGAAAAGACCGGGCGCGCGAAGGGCGAAGCCCTCAATGGCGCGGCGAAGCCCGGGCGCCGGGCCATGCCGCCACGGCCGGCCTCCGCCATTCCCGTGCCGGTGCCGGGCAACGCGCCGGACGCGCGGGTGCTGGACCGGCTTTGGGCCACCGTGCTCACGCGCAAGCATGCCGATCCCGCGGTCAGCCACTCCGCCCGCCTGCTGGCGCGCGGCACCGCCAAGATCGCCCAGAAGTTCGGCGAGGAGGCGGTGGAATGCCTGATAGAGGCAGTCGGCGGCAACCGGCTCGCTTTGGCTGCGGAAAGCGCCGACCTGCTATATCATCTCCTGCTCATCTGGGTGGATGCCGGTCTGCGCCCGGAACAGGTCTGGGCCGAACTCGCCCGCCGCGAGGGGATTAGCGGCATCGCCGAAAAGGCGGCGCGGGAAGTCCGCGTCGGCGGGTTCACGACCACGAAAATTCCGTAAAGAAACAATGGACAATGGGGTGACCGGCCAATTCGACCAATCGGATTGGCTGATGACTCCGCATTATCGGATCGAAAAGCAATCAACTGCACACGCTCGCGACCGCATCGGGCACGACGGGAGGTGCACCCAAACCGGCCCCGAGCTATCAAGATTCCAAATCAGAGCAGGTTCGGAACCCATTCCCATAAACCTTTCAATCAAGAATGCCCCCGATGATGTGGTCTACCGTCTCCGCAAGCGCGCGGACCACCAACGACCGCAGGCCCGAATTCCAGCGGATGATCGAAGCCGGCAGGCTCAGGCCCGCGCCGTTCGACATCGTGCTCGTCCATTCGTTCAGCTGCTTCTTCCGCGACCACTTCGAACTCGAATTCTACTCCGCAAGCTGGCGAAGAACGGAATCAAGCTGGTCTCGATCACCCAGGATATCGGCGACGATCCGATGCATGGCGTGCCGCCGTTGGCGATGATGAGAACTACGTTTACGCTATAGCCCTATGACGCCGTACGCTAATTTGGTCATGGGGTTCGCAGCGCCGTCATCAGAGCTTCGACCGCGTCGATGGCCGCGACCACCTCGGCTTCATTGAGCGAAGTCGTGGGGTCATGCGACAGCGGGTTGAGGATACGGGCCTGATGCGGGGTGATCGCCGCCAGCGCATCGAGTTTCGGCTGATCCCCGGCGAGTTTCGCCTCAAGCCCGCTTTTGAGCTGCTCGAAGGTGATTTTCTTGGGATCGGGCTTGTAGTGGAACGAAACCTTCTTGTCCTCGCATTGCTTGCGTAGCAGCAATTCACAGGCCGACCGTGCGTAGTTGGCAGCAGCGGGCAGATGTTTCTGAGCGATGAAATCGCGAGCCTGTTTGAGCGTCGCTTTCACGATGTCCGACGGCATCGGGCGCAGATAAGGCGTCGCCTCGCCCGTCACCGCGACCATCTCGTACATCTCATGGCACGTCCAACGATCGGTCGGGATGGCGGCGCGCACGACCTCGAACCAATGGCGGTCGTGGGTCAGCAGAACGATTTGCCAGTCGGGGAAGTGCTTCTCCAGCACAGCCAGCAGCGGTCGGCGGTTGGCATAGTCGAGGCCGACCAGCACATCATCGAGCACTAGAGCGGTTTTACCCTGAGTGTGTGTATCCGCAGTTTTGCAAGTAGTTTGTGCATTCGCTTGGCGTGTAGTTTCCGACGATTGAGCCGATGCTGTTC
>JAJYAF010000355.1 GCA_021779655.1 Pseudomonadota bacterium | reverse complement strand
ATGGCCACCCGATGCGCGGCGGCTTTCTGCCGCCGGTGCCGCTGCCGCGGCGCATGTGGGCGGGAAGCGCGCTGCAATTCCACGACCGGTTGCGGGTGGATGATGAGGTGCGCCGCGTTTCCGTTATTCAGGATGTCACCGTCAAGCACGGGCGCAGCGGCGTTCTCTGTTTCGTCACGGTGCGGCACGCGCTTTCCACGGCGCGCGGGCCGGCCCTTACCGAGCGGCACGATATCGTCTATCGCGCGCTCGGCGGCCCGGCCGCGCCAAAGCCTGATCCGGCGTCGCTGCCCAAGCCGGACTGGATGCGCGAAACGCGGGCGGACCCGGTGCTGCTGTTTCGCTATTCCGCCGTCACCTTCAACGGCCATCGCATCCATTACGACAGGGGCTACGCTACCGGGGAAGAGGGATATCCCGGCCTCGTCGTGCATGGCCCGCTGCAAGCCACGCTGCTGTTGCAGTTCGCGGAGGAGATCGGTGGCCGGGCACCATCGAACTTCACGTTTCGCGGCTTGCAGCCGCTATTCGATTTCGAATCCTTCCGCCTGTGCGCGCGCCGCGCCGAAACGGGCCTGCATCTCTGGATCGACACGGCCGAGGGAAAACAAACCATGGAAGCGGAGGCGCGCTGAACATGTGGGACGCCGTAACGCCGCTTTTCGTGCCGGGAGACAGGCCGGAGCGCTATGCCAAGGCCGCCGGTTCCGGCACCGATGCGATCATCATCGATCTTGAGGATGCCGTTTCGCCCGACAATAAAATCACGGCGCGGGAAGCGCTGGGCCGTCCGGCCGCCCTGCCTTCGGGGATCGACGTCTACGTGCGCGTTAATGCGGCCGGCACACCCTGGCATGCGGACGATATCGCCGCCATGGCGGCGCTTCCGGTCGCCGCAATTGTCCTTCCCAAAGCCGAATCGCCAAGCGCCATCGCGCAGGTTTCGAAAGAGGCCGGGGACAAGCCGGTGGTCGCATTGCTGGAAAGCGCGCGGGGCATCGCCATGGCGCGGCAGATCGCCGCCTGTGGCTGCGTGCCGCGTCTGGCTTTCGGCAGCATCGATTACTGCGCCGATCTCGGTGCCGCGCATTTGCGGGAAACGCTGCTTGCGGCCCGCAGCGAGATCGTGCTGGCCTCGCGTCTGGCGGCGCTGGCGCCGCCGCTTGACGGCGTTACCACCTCGCTCGATGATGCCGCCTTGCTCGAAGACGATGCCCGTTATGCCTTGAACCTCGGTTTCGGCGGCAAGCTCTGCATTCATCCGCGCCAGATCCTCCCGGTGCGCCGTGGATTTTCGCCAACACCGGAAGAACTCGCCTGGGCCAGAACAATCGCCGCAACCGAGGGGCAGGGCGCGGTCCGTGTGGATGGTGGCATGGTCGATGCGCCCGTACGGGCGCGCGCCCGCCAGATCCTCCAGCGGGCGGGAGACCAACACAGCTCACAGCCGGAAGAAACGCGCCGGGGAGAAACGCAATGACCATAACAGACCAATTATCCAGCTTCGCCGCCGGCCTCGAGCTTCGGGATCTGCCGCCCGCCGTGCGGGAGAGAGCCAAATATCTCATGCTCGATTGCATCGGCAACATGATCTGCGCGCGGCATGACTCGGAGAGCACCCCGGCACTGATCGCCGCCGTGCGGGCCATGGGCATGGCGCAGGGCAACGCGCATGTCTTTGGCGACACGGAAGGCTATTCTCCCGCCGGCGCAACGCTCATCAACGGCGCGCTGGCGCATTCGCTCGATTTCGACGACACGCATGCCGCCGCCATCCTGCATCCCGGCGCGCCCATTATTCCCGCCGTGCTTGCGGCGGCGGAAATGATGGTCGATGGTTCCGGTGGGGAGGTCATCGCCGCCATCGCCGCGGGCTACGAGGTGGCGTTGCGGCTTGCCCTGGCCCTGCCGGCCGGCGCGCATTACGACAGGGGCTTTCATCCCACCGCCACCTGCGGCGGCTTTGGCGCCGCGGCCGGAGCGGCCCGCATGTTTCGCCTGTCTCCGGCGCAGCTCGCCTCCGCGTTCGGCATCGTTCTCAGCCAGACGGCGGGAAGCCTGCAATTCCTGGCCAACGGAGCCTGGACAAAGCGATTTCAGGTTGGCTGGGCAGGCATGTCGGGTCTTGCGGCCGCCTGCCTGGCGCGGGAGGGCTTCAAGGGTGCGGCACAGCCTATCGAGGGCAAGCACGGCTTTCTCAACGCCTACAGCCCCTCGCCCGAGCCTGACCGCGTGCTGCGCGAGCTGGGACAAAGCTGGGAATTGATGCAGACCGGGGTAAAGCCGTACCCGTCCTGCCGCTGGGGCCATGCCGGGATCGACGCTGCCTTGGCCTTGCGCGCGGAACAGAAGCTGGCGCCGGAGGCAATCGAGTCCGTCACGCTTGGCCTGTCGCGCGCGGGCATGTTGCTGATCGGCGAGCCGGCCGAAAAGAAGGCCAGACCTGAAAACATCGTGGACGGGCAGTTCAGCGCCCCCTTCGTTCTCGCCACCGCGCTCAGTACCGGCGCCATGGACTGGAGCAGCTACGACAGACTGACCGATCCCGCGATCCAGGCGCTGATGCGCCGCATCCGCTGCGAGAACGATCCCGAGATCGAGGCGGAGTTTCCCGCCAATATGTCCGGCAAGCTCACCGTGCGCGCCGGCGGGCGGGAGTTCGTGAAAACCGTGATCGTGCCGAAAGGCGAGCCGGGAACTTTCCTGAGCGCGGCGGAGCTGACGGCAAAGTTCAAGGGGCTGACGCAGCGGCCTCTCGGCGAGGCGCAGGCCGCCAGCCTGGCGCAGGCAGTGCTGGGCCTGGACCAGTTGAACAGCGCCGCGGCGCTGTTCCCCCTTGGCACGCCGAAACAGGCCTGACGGCGGGGGCTCGATCCGAACCCGATCGACCAGGCGAGCCAAACGGGAAGGGGTTGCATTTTTTGTGCGGTGCAACAAATTAGGCTGGGCATAGGGCGCCGAATATCTCGGGGCCTGCTTCCCGAGCACAGAGGTTGCCTATATGAATTCGCCTTCCCGTCCCAATGGCTGGCATAAGGCTTTGATTTCGCGCGCGGCCGCCCCGCCAACCCCGCGCGCATACCCATTCGCGTTCTCGCGGATTGGTATCAGTCACTGGCTGCCTTTTCTTGATACCGAGCCTCTCGGGAACGCCACGTTAACGGAAGCAGCGGGCCAAGGTTTGCCCACGCTGCGCGATTTCGGGGCCAATCCAGGTAACTTGCATGCGCGTGCCTTTATCCCGCCCGGTCTGCCGCCAGGGGCGGCGCTCGTCGTGCTCCTGCATGGCTGCGGCCAGACGGCCACGGAGTATTTCATCGCGTCCGGCTGGAAGGAGCTTGCCGAGCGGGAAGGTTTCGCCGTGCTGCTGCCCGAACAGCAGCGCGGCAACAACCCGCATCGCTGCTTCAACTGGTTCGAGCCCGGCGATATCGCGCGCGGGACGGGAGAGGCCGGCTCCATCGCCGCGATGATCCGCGCCTTCGTTTTGCGCCATCGGCTGGACCCGTCCCGCGTTTTCATCAGCGGCCTGTCCGCCGGGGGCGCCATGGCCAACGCCATGCTCGCGGCCTATCCGGAGCTATTCGCCGGCGGCGCGATCATCGCCGGCCTGCC
>JAJYAF010000354.1 GCA_021779655.1 Pseudomonadota bacterium | reverse complement strand
GAAGATGCGCACCTCGCCTGGCTGAAAATCGCCCATCAGGCGGGCATTGGCCGCCTCGCGGTGCGGATGATCGAAACCGACGGCTTCGGCCGCATGAGCAGCGAGGCCCTGCGCGATACGGTGGAGCGTGACGTCGCTAACGGCGTTTTGCCCATCATGATCGTGGGCACCGCAGGCACCACGATTGCCGGCATGGTGGACCCGTTGGTCGATTGCGCCGCCATCGCCGAGCAGGCGGGCGCCTGGTTCCATGTCGATGCCGCCTGGGGCGGCGGCGCCATCGCCTCCAACCACAGCCGCACGCGCCTGGCCGGCATCGAACTCGCCAGCAGCGTCACCATCGACGCGCATAAATGGTTCTCCACCACCATGGCCTGCGGCATGTTCATCACCACCAAGCCGGCCGTGCTGAACAAGGCCTTCGGCGTGGCGGCACCCTTCATGCCCACCAGCGGCACGGCGCTGGACCCGTACGCCAACTCGGTGCTGTGGTCGCGCCGCTTCCTCGGTCTGCGGCTGTTCATGAATCTCTCCGTCTCCGGCTGGCAAGGCTATGCGCTGCATGTCGAGCGCACCTTGATGCTGATCAGCCTGCTGCAAAAGAATCTGGAAGCCTCCGGCTGGACCACCGAAAACCCGGATTCACTTGGCGTGCTGTGCATGACGCCGCCACCGGGCTTCCGGCCTGTCCGCACCATTGTGGAAGAGGTCGTGGCCTCCGGCCAGGTTTGGATCTCCGCCGCGGTGTTCGGCGGCAAGGACGTTCTGCGCATCTGCATCACCAACGGCCATACCGAGCCGAAGGATATCGATGCGCTGGTCGAGATTCTGAATTTCTACGGCGAGCAATCGGGCCCGCGCGGCCTGGTTACGAATTGACGACTAAAACGAGGCTTATTCAAACCGAAATAGGAACAAGCGGATGGAGAATGCCGAAAACGAAACCTACAGATCGGTCATCGTGGAAATCGCCGATCTTTGCTGGACGGATCTGAACGAGCCGGACCTCGCCGCGGTGGCGCTCGCCTATTACTATTTTTCGATCCAATTCCGCGAAAATCTTCTTGTTGCCGTGGCGCTCTACCCGGAAGACGCGCTGCTTCAAAAATTGATGGCGGGCGAATGCGCTACCGATAATCTCTCCCCCTGGCCCGGCATCGCCGAACTCTGCGAAGTCATGAATCACGACGAATTCATGCGCCGCGCTGTCGCGATTTCCCGTATTGCGCCGGAACGGCGCTTGGCGGTCGATCACGAAGGCGTCAATTATCTGGCGCGGGTCCGGGCGATGCCGGCGGAAGTCAGGGCTTGCAGCATCGCCAGCTACGAGAATGGCGGCCTGGAAAGTACCTTTCGCGCGATGCTGACGGCGCCGAGCTGGGAAGCCCCCGGCTTGCGCGCTTTCAAACATTTTCTGGAAGCGCATATCCATTTCGACAGCGACCCGGATGAGGGCCACGGCGCCCTCGCCCGACATCTCAAGGTCGATGACCGCATCCTGCCGCTTTGGACCGACTTCCGGGATCTCCTCATCACCGCGGCTCCGGCACTTATCCGGCAGGTGGCGCAAGCGGCATGAACGCGATCGCGAAACCGGTGCCGGCTTCGCGACATTGGCTCCGCGCCTTGGAGGCCGTCAGCGGCCTGGATCAGGACCCGCGCCGATGCTTCGGCACGATTCTCAACGACATGGCCGAAACGCACGGCGCCAATCCGGCGCTGATCGATGAAACCCATGCGCTCAGCTACCGGGAATTGGCGCATCTGGCCAATCGCTACGCCGACTGGGCGCGCCAGAATTTCGCGCCCGGCGCCGCCATCGCGCTGCTCATGCGCAACTGCGCTGAATATGTCGCCATTTGGGCCGGGCTGTCGCAGGCCGGAATCACGGTGGCGCTGATCAACACGAACCTCACCGGCACGCCTTTGGTGCATGCCATCCGCGCCGCTGCCGCCAAGGCCGTCATCGTGGAGGCGGAACTAACGGACGTTATCCAAGAAACACAAGCCGATTTGGCCGAACTTCCGGTTTGGACGCATGGCGCCGCCGACTCCGGTGAACATGCAGAATGGCCACGCATCGACCACGCCATCCTGGCCCATTCAACCGCCAGGCCCCCGGCCATCGACGCCGCCGCCGCGCCCGCGCTGCTGATCTACACCTCCGGCACCACCGGCCTGCCGAAGGCCGCCAAAATCAGCCATGCCCGCGTGCTGCAATGGAGCTACTGGTTCGCCGGGCTGATGGAAACCGAGGAACGGGACCGGCTGTACAACTGCCTGCCGCTCTACCACTCAACCGGCGGTGTCTGCGCCATCGGCGCCGTTCTGGTGCGCGGCGGCGCGGCCATCATCCGCCGCCGCTTCTCCGTCAGCCGTTTCTGGCAGGATGTCACGGAAACCGGCGCCACCATCTTCCAGCATATCGGCGAGCTTTGCCGCTATCTGCTGCGCGCCGAACCCGGCCCGTACGAAGAGCGGCACGGACTGCGGCTGTGCTGCGGCAACGGCCTGCGTGAAGAAGTCTGGCGCGAATTCGAACGCCGTTTTCGCATCCCACGCATCCTGGAATTCTACGCGGCAACGGAAGGCGCCGTCTCACTGTATAACTGCGACGGCAAGCCCGGCGCCATCGGCCGCGTTCCTGGGTTCCTCGCCCACCGCTTCCCGCTGGCGCTGGTGCAATGCGACCCTGCCACGGGCGAGCACCCGCGCGGCGAAAGCGGCTTCTGCCTGCCCTGCGAGGCCAATGAAATCGGCGAGGCCATCGGCCGGCTGGACCCGGAACATACCAGCGCGCGATTTGAAGGCTATGCCGATGCCGCGCAATCGGGCAAGAAACTTCTGCGCGACGTCTTCCGCGAAGGCGATCTCTGGTACCGCACCGGCGACCTGATGCGCCGCGACGAAGCCGGCTATTATTACTTCGTCGACCGGCTGGGCGATGCCTTCCGCTGGAAGGGCGAAAACGTTTCCGCCTCGGAAGTCGCCGCCGTCATCGCGAATTGCCCCGGTGTCGTCGATGCCGTGGTTTTCGGCGTGCGGCTTCCACACCACGAGGGCCAGGCCGGCATGGCGGCCATCGCGATCGATCGTGAGTTCGATCTCGCCATTTTGCGGGCGGAACTCATCCGCCGGCTGCCCACCTATGCCCGCCCGGTTTTCATCCGCCGCTGCGACGCCATCGACCGTACCGCCACCTTCAAGCTCAGCGCCGCCAGGCTGAAACAGGATGGCTATATTCACGCACCGACGCACGATCTTTGGTTCGATGACCGAAAGGCGAATGCCTACACGCCGTTCGGAACAGCACAGCGCCTGATGCTGGAGAGCGGAGTATTGCGGACATGAACGCCATGAGTTCGCGACTAGGAGCGGGAAGATGAAAATCGGTGTCGCAATCGCCAGCCGGGGACGACCGGACGATATCGCGGTCATTCTGGAGATGCTGCGCGAACAGACACTTCCGCCGGCATCGATCGTCCTTTCGGTAACCGGCCCTTCCGATTTGCCGCCGGGCACCTTCGATCCCGGCGTTCGGGTGATCACCGGCACGCCCGGCCTCTGCGCGCAGCGCAACCGCGCGCTCGACGCGCTGGAAGCCGATTGCGACGTTGT
>JAJYAF010000353.1 GCA_021779655.1 Pseudomonadota bacterium | reverse complement strand
TGTTGCGGCTGATGCCGAGCTTGCGCGCCGCGGCGGCAAGGTTGCCACCGGTCTCCGCCACGGCATTGCCGATCAGCGCATCGGCGCGTGCCCGCAACGTTGCCGGGCGCGCGGGCGGCTGCGGCGCCACATGCTTGCGGCTGAGTTCCGCCTGCGCCTCCTCGCTCAGATGCTCCACGCCCAGCTCACATTCGCCGGCATCGAGCATCAGGCAGGCGGTCCGCAGCATCCCCGCGAGCTGGCGCAGATTGCCAGGCCAGGTGTAGCGGGAAAACGCTTCGGCCAGTTCGGGGGTCAGCCGCAACGTCAGCCCCTCGCCGCGCTCCAGCGCCTCGCGGGCCAGAATCCGCTCGATCAACGCGGGCAGGTCCGTGCGTTCGCGGGCCGGGGGCAGGGCGATCGTCAGCCCGTTCAGGCGGTAGTATAAATCGGCGCGGAATTCCTGCGTGCCGACGCGCGCCTTCAGGTCGCAATGCGTGGCGCTGATCAGCAGAAAATCCACCGGCACCGGCTTGCCGCCGATGGGGGTCACATAGCCATCCTCCAGCACGCGCAACAGCCGCGTCTGCATATGCAGCGGCATATCGCCGATCTCGTCGAGAAACAGCGTGCCCCCATGGGCCTCGCGGATGCGCCCGAGCGCTCCCTCGCGCCTGGCGCCCGTGAAGGAGCCGGGCGCGTGCCCGAACAGTTCGGATTCGATGAGGCTTTCCGGCAGCGCCGCGCAGTTCACCGCCACGAAGGGCTTGTGCGCGCGCCCGCTGGCGGTGTGGATGGCGCGGGCAAACACGTCCTTTCCGGCGCCGGTCTCGCCTTGCAGCAGAAGCGGCACCTTGCGGTCCAACACGCGCCGCGCCTGCGCAATCGCGGTGTGCACGCGCGCATCTCCGGTATCGAGCGCGCTCAAGGCATCCCCCGCGGTGGTTTTGGGCGCAACCGCGGGCTGGTTCCCCGGCACGAATTGCGCCAGCCGCACATGCTCCACCATGATGAACATCGTATCGCTTCCGCGCCGGTGCAGCGCCACGGGGCGGCCCTGGGCGTGGCGCTCCAGGTCCAGCAGCTCGCGCAGGCCAATGCCCAGCGTCTCCGCAACGCCAATCTGGCCGATATCGGCCGGTGCCAGGCCGAGCAGATGAAAGCCGGTGCGGTTCGCGCCGATGATGCGCCCATCCTCGCTCAGCGCGATCGTCCCTTCCATCACGCTGCCGAGGCACGCGCTGCTCAGATGAAAGCGCAGCTTCATCTGGTTGGCGAAGGTGAGTTCGAAAATGCGGTTCTCGATCATCTGCGCCGCGGCACGCACGAGGCCGAACGTATGCGGATGGTAACGCCGCGCGTCGCAGGAAATATCGATCGCGCCGAGCAGCCGCCCGCCCGGCTCGACCAGCGGCGCCGCCGCGCAGGCGAGAAAATTATTGTGCCGCAGGTAATGTTCCGTGCCGTTCACCACAATCGGCCGGCCCTCGATCAACGCCGTGCCCACGGCATTGGTGCCGCGCGTATCCTCGGCCCAGCAGGCGCCGGGTTGCAGCGCCACCTGCGCCGCGCGGGTGCAAAAATCCGTGTCCCCCGCGGATTCCAACAGGAAGCCGTTTTCGTCGGACAGCAGCATGACACAGCCGGAATCACGGATTTGGCTATAGATATAGTCTATGACCGGGCGCGCCTGCGCGATCAGCGTGGCGCGGCGGTCGGCGGCGGCGCGCAATTGCACTTGGCCCATGTGCGGCCCGTCGACACGCGTGAGTTCCGGAACCAGCCCCGCCTGCCGGCATCGCTGCCAGGAGCGGCTTATATCGGCCGGATCAGTCGCGAGCCTGGCTGGCTGGCGTGGCATAAGTCCCGTATTGGCAGTCGCGGCAAATGTCTCCATGGACCGGCATTTCCTCACCCAGAAGAATTATTATCGGGTCTTTCTTGGATCGTTTAGCTAGGCCCCGCGTGGGGCGATGGCAAGTGAATATAACCCATGTTCCATTTTGGTACAGTGTCCTGCTTTGGCGCGGCCAGATGTCACGCCCTGTTACATATGTTGCAAGGCAGCATTGAGAAAAAGCCTTGCGATCCGCCAATGGGCCGTTCTGGCACGGCCTTTGCTTTAGTTTTTTCCAAGGTGCCCAACGTGGCGCCGATGTGTGTCCGACAACCAAAAACGAGGAAACAACAATGCTTGATGCAGCCATTGCCCCGCTAGCCGGGAGCGCCGTCGCCGGTTTCTCCTTCAAAGCCCGTTACGACAATTTTATCGGCGGCAAGTTCACCGCCCCCCTTGCTGGCCAGTATTTTGACAATGTCTCCCCCATCACCGGCCAGGTGTTCACCCAGGCCGCCCGCTCCACCGAGGCGGACATCAACCTGGCGCTGGACGCCGCCCATGCCGCCGCTGATGCCTGGGGCAAAACTTCGCCTGCCGCGCGCGCGCTCATCCTCACCCGCATCGCCGACAAGATGGAGCAGAACCTGGATCTGCTCGCCTACGCCGAGACCGTGGACAACGGCAAGCCGCTGCGCGAGACCACCTTTGCGGATATCCCGCTCGCGATTGACCACATGCGCTACTTCGCCGCCTGCGTGCGCGCGCAGGAAGGCGCGCTGAGCCAGATCGACGAAGACACCGTCGCCTACCATTTCCATGAGCCGCTCGGCGTGGTCGGCCAGATCATTCCCTGGAACTTCCCGATCCTCATGGCGGTCTGGAAACTCGCCCCGGCGCTGGCCGCTGGCAACTGCGTGGTGCTCAAGCCCGCCGAGCAGACGCCGGTCTCCATCATGGTGCTGGCCGAGCTGATCGGCGACATGCTGCCCCCCGGCGTGCTGAACATCGTCAACGGTTTTGGCCTGGAAGCCGGCAAGCCGCTCGCCTCCTCCAACCGGATCGCCAAAATCGCCTTCACGGGTGAGACCACGACCGGCCGGTTGATCATGCAATACGCCAGCCACAACCTCATCCCCGTCACGCTGGAACTCGGCGGCAAATCGCCCAACATCTTCTTTGAGGATGTGATGGCCCAGGATGACGATTTCCTGGACAAGGCGGTCGAAGGTCTGGTGATGTTCGCCTTCAACCAGGGTGAGGTTTGCACCTGCCCCTCGCGCGCGCTGATCCAGGAGAGCATCTACGACCGTTTCATGGAAAAAGTGCTGAAGCGCGTGCATGCCATCAAGCAGGGCAACCCGCTGGATATGAGCACCATGGTGGGCGCGCAGGCGTCCTCCGAGCAGGTGCAGAAAATTCTCTCCTATATCGACATCGGCAAACAGGAAGGCGCCAAGCTGCTCACCGGCGGTGTCCGCCCGTCGCTGGAAGGCGGCCTCTCCGACGGTTTCTACATCCAGCCGACGATGTTTCTGGGCAACAACAAAATGCGTTTGTTCCAGGAAGAGATTTTTGGGCCGGTCCTCGCGGTTACCACCTTCAAGGACGAGGCCGAGGCGCTGGAACTCGCCAATGATACGCTCTACGGCCTGGGTGCGGGCGTGTGGTCGCGTGATGGCAGCCGCGCTTACCGCATGGGCCGCGGCATCAAGGCCGGGCGCGTGTGGACCAATTGCTACCATGCCTACCCCGCCCACGCGGCGTTTGGCGGCTATAAGCAGTCGGGCATCGGGCGTGAGACGCACAAGATGATG
>JAJYAF010000352.1 GCA_021779655.1 Pseudomonadota bacterium | reverse complement strand
GCTTCCAGCGCCGCGACCATGCGGGGGACGTTCTCGCGCTCGTTATAGCAGGCGACGACCACCGAGACCGCCGGTCCCGGGCGCCTGACGCATGCTTCCGGCGGCCCCTCTTCAAGTGCCCCGCACGCTTCGGGGACTCCATTGTTCAAGACCCCATTGTTCAGGACCACGCACGCTCTCCAGAAATCAAACCGGGATTTCGGTCCTGAAGCAGATTTTGCGCGCCGGCCGCAAGGGCGGGGCGGCCGCGCGCCAAAATCACATCCCGCGCGGGGCTGGCGGGGGGAGGTCGTCAGCCCTGGCCGTCAGACGGTCTCCAGGTCGAGCGCATAGCCGGCGGCGCGCACGGTGCGTACGATATCGTGTTCACCCGGCCCGTTGATCGCCTTGCGCAGCCGTCGGATATGCACATCCACCGTCCGTGGTTCCACATGGATATCCCGGCCCCATACCGCGTTCAGCACATCCTCGCGGGAGAACACGCGCTTGGGGTGACGAAGAAAAAATTCCAGCAGGCGGAATTCCGTCGGACCGAGATGGAGCATCCGGCCGTTGCGCTGCACCCGATGCGAAGCAGGATCGAGCGAGATGTCGTGGAAATGCAGCTTGAGCTTGCTCGGCACGCTGCCCGAGCGCCGCAAGAGCGCCCGGATGCGCGCGATCAGCGCTTCGTTCGAAAACGGCTTGGTGATATAATCATCCGCCCCGGTATCCAGCCCGCGCACGGCATCCTGGTCTTCCGCGCGGGCGGTCAGCATGATGACCGGTAGCGTGCGGGTCGCCGGGCGGCGGCGGAGCTGGCGGCAGACCTCGATGCCCGAGACCGTCGGCAGCATCCAGTCCAGCAGCACGAGATCGGGCTGCGTCTCGGCGATGCGGCCGAGCGCCTCCCCGCCATCGCCCACATCCTCCACCCGGAACCCTTGTTTTTCAAGATTATAGCGGAGCATGGTGACCAGCGGCGCCTCGTCCTCCACAATCAGCACAAACGGCTTGTTGTGCATGCTCACGGGCCGGAATCCGCCTGCTTCGGGGGCGGTGGAAGCTGATCCCCGTAGAGCGATGTCTGGTCTCCCTTCGGGCGAAATTCCGGCAGGCTCTGGCCGGTGATCGCGTAATAGGTAAGCTCCGCCATATTGGTTGCATGGTCGCCGATACGCTCGACATTTTTGGCGATGAACAGCAGATGCGTGCAGGCGGTGATATTCCGGGGGTCCTCCATCATGTAGGTGATCAGCTCGCGGAAGATCGTGGTGTAGAGATCGTCCACCGCCGGATCGGCACGCCAGACGGCAACGGCCTTTTGCGGATCGGCCTCGCTCACCGCGTCGATCGTCGTTTTCAAATTCTGCTGCGCCAGCACCAGCATCTGGCCAATGCTGCTCAGCGCGAAACTCTGCGCCACGCGGTTGATCACCAGGCTGCGCTTGGCGATGTTGGCCGCGTAATCGCCGATCCGTTCGAGATCGGTGGTGATCTTGAGGGCGGAAACGACTTGCCGGAGGTCATCGGCCAACGGCTGGCGCAGTGCCAGCAGGGTCACGGCGAACTTCTCCACCTCGCGTTCCTGCGCATCGATTTTCAGATCGTTCGCCACCACCCTGACCGCGATGCCCGGATCGTGATCCAGCAGCGCCGTCGCCGCCTCGGCCACGGCCTGTTCGACAAGCCCTCCCATGGCGGCGATCATGTCCCGCAGGCGCTGCATATCCGCCTCGAAGCTGCTTACGATATGTTTCGTCTCGTCCGTCATGGGTTCCCTCAGCCGAACCTTCCGGTAATGTATTCCTGCGTCCGGCGCTCGCGCGGGGCGGTGAACATCTGGCCCGTCGGCCCGGCCTCGACCAGCTCGCCCAGATAGAAGAACGCGACGGCATCCGCGCAGCGGCCGGCCTGCTGCATGTTGTGCGTCACGATGACAATCGTGAAATCACGCTTCAACTCGTCGATCAGTTCCTCGATTTTAAGCGTGCTGATTGGGTCGAGCGCGCTGGTCGGCTCGTCCAGCAGCAGTACCTCCGGCCGCACGGCGATGGAACGTGCGATGCACAGCCGTTGCTGCTGCCCGCCGGAAAGCCCCAGGGCGGAACTGGAAAGCCGGTCCTTGACCTCGCTCCACAGCGCGGCCTGGGTGAGCGCCCATTCCACCCGCTCGTCCAGCTCGGCCTTGGCCAGTTTTTCATGCAGCCGGACGCCGAAGACCACGTTCTGGTAGATGGATTTCGGAAACGGCGTCGGCTTCTGGAAGACCATCCCGATGCGCCGGCGCAGCCGGGTCAGGTTCAGGCCGGGGGCGATGAGGTTCTCCTCGCCCATCAGCACCTCCCCTTCCGCGCGCTGGCCGGGGTAGAGATCGTACATGCGGTTCAAAACGCGCAGCAAGGTGGATTTGCCGCAGCCGGAAGGCCCGATCATCGCCGTTGTCTTGCGATCCGCGATATCGAGGTTGATTCGCTTCAGCGCCCGCGTGTCACCATAATAGAAATCCAGGTTCCGGATGGAAATCCGGACATTCTCGCGCGGCGCGGGCCTAAGCTCCGGCGGCGTCAGGGAATCGGCCATCTTTTCCGGATTGGCTGCTTTCATGAGGGCTTCCTTAAGCGGCTTGCATGACAAAGCAATGGCGGTTGTATGAAGCTTCGGTGACAGCCCCTCCCCTTGACCGTTTTGCCATGGAAACCGGGAGCGCCCAAGCGCAAAATCGGCCGGCCCTATTCCACCGGAATTTTCCGCAACTCCTCCAGCCGCGCCAGGGTGGCCGCCACGTTGGGGGTGACCTCGAACAGGGCCCGGGCGGAGGCGCGGGCGAACCCGCGTTCCACGACCTCGTCCACAAGGGCAACGAATGGCCGTGCCCATCCCAGGATGTCGCACAGGATGATCGGCTTGTCGTGGCGGCCAAGCTGCTTCCAGGTCAGGATTTCCACCGTTTCGTCGAACGTGCCAAGCCCGCCCGGCAGCACCACGAAGGCATCGGCCAGGGCGAACAGGCGGCGCTTGCGGGTATGCATCGAATCGGTGACGACGAGTTCCGACAAGCCCGGGAATTCAACTTCCCGCTGGCGCAGGAAATCCGGGATGATACCGGTGACATGCGCGCCCGCGCCGAGCGCGGCGGCGGCGATTTCCCCCATCAGGCCGACATTGCCGCCGCCGAACACCAGGCTCATGCCGCGCTCGGCCAGGCCGATGCCCAGCTCCCGGGCGCTGGCGGCATAGGCCGGGTCGGCTCCCCGCGAAGAGCCGCAAAATACCGTGACTGCGAATTTACTCATAATGGCGATAATGTCTCTCTTTTACGCATGGATCGCCTTCCGGCGGCCTGCGCTTCGTGGCAGGGTAGCCGGGTGGAAGCAAGCGGGGCGGCCGGCAAATGAGGAAAGCGGGAAATGGCCGAT
This sequence comes from Pseudomonadota bacterium, assembly GCA_021779655.1. The sequence continues at coordinate 239 of JAJYAF010000352.1, read as the reverse complement.
AACCGTTTCCGGGGTCTTACCCTGGCGGGCGCGGTCGCGCTCGTCGCGGCCATCGGCGCCTATGTGTATTTCGCCAACACGCATATCAAGCCGGAGCCAGCCCCGCCACCGCCGCCCGAGCCGCCTGCCCGCGCCCCGGCCCCGGCGCGCGGGCCGCAATTCGATATTCTGCGGGTCGATTCCTCCGGCAATGCCGTCATCGCGGGCCGGGCGGATGCGGGCGCCGCCATCACCATCAA